>NZ_JAKJSW010000195.1:0-7939 GCF_050337375.1 Vibrio makurazakiensis
CAGCATATGTTGGAGCCAATACTGTAGAGAATGCTGGATTAGGGGCGTTTCTAGAAGCAGCTAAGTCTGGAAAAATTCCGCCAGGGTCACTGTTAGTGGTTGAAACAGTAGACAGAATCAGTCGCTTAGAGGTTAACAAAGTCCGTAAAATTTTTATGGAACTTGCTGATTTCAAAATTGATGTTGCAATTACAAAATTTAACTTGATTGTTCATCATGATAATCCATCTGATATTGGGAGTGATGTTTTACTCACTGTTTGCATTCATTTAGCGCACTTAGAAAGCAAACAAAAATCTGAACGTATTAAGGCATCTTTTGAGCTTAAGAGAAGAGCTGAGGAGAAGGGCGGTGAAAAGCGAACGTCAATATGCCCTGCATGGATGGAGCTTAGCAGTTGTAAGACTAAGTTTGTTTTAAAACAACCTGAAGCCAGTATTCTAAAACGTATATTCACGATGAGGTTAGAATTAGGCATTGGTTCACATCGAGTTGCACAAACTTTAAATTCTGAAGGGATTCCATCATTTACTGGTGGTGAATGGTACTCAGAAATCGTTTTAAAGTATCTAAAAATGATACAAGCATACGGAGCTTTTCAGCGCACAACTGATGACTATAGTACGAAAAAACGTGTCAAGGTACCTTTTGGACCATGTCAGGATAATTATTATCCTGCTGTTGTCACTAAAGATGAATTTGATAGGGTCCAAGCAAGTTTAAGACGCTCAACGAAAGGGCAAGCTTCTCCGAAATATAGAAACTTGTATTCTGGTTTGACAAAATGCGTTTATTGCGGTGGTCCACTCTCTTACTCGAAGTCGAACCGAGGAAAGTCGAAGCTACGCTGTAGAAACTCGATCAACAAGCAATGCAAACTGAGTTCAGTCGGCAATTTTGATTATCATCGAATTGAAACACTCCTACTTAAGAGCTTTTCCAGTTTTGATTTCCGAAGCTTGAACAATGAAACTCCAGAACATCACTTACAGTATTTGGAAACGGAGATTGAACGTTACGCAAATGAGTTGGATGAACTTGAAAAAGAGATAAATGAAGAACAAAGCTCTCGCTTACGTAGGGTTTTATCTGCGAAGTTTAATGAGATTGAGTTCGACCTCAATGCTCTAATTGAAAAGCGTACTGAAGCATATAGTTTACAAGCTGTTCCCGACAAAGGTGACTTGCTACCCGAACTAGAGTCTTTAGAAAGTAGGGCTAAGTATAACAAACATATTTCAAGCTTTGTTGAGTACRTAATTGTTGCGCATCACTGCCTGTACATTAAGTTTAAAGGGAACTTGGGGACTATCCAACTCAACTATGCCGATAAGTATCATAAAAAACATAAACGAGGATTTTTAACAGGATCTGAGATTATCGAAGCTAAAGTTATCAAGCGTATCGACTTAGAAGATAATGAAGTGTTCCTGGTAGACGTTGATCGATGTGTTGAGGAACGAAACCAAAGGTTTTCGAAACTTTCAACTAAGGCTGTTGCGCCTAGGGATAATGATTTACTCACTAGTATAAAGTTTGTGCATGCTGTCATGCGGGAGAAAAAATTCCACAATACAAATGTAGGAATTGTTAACCATATGTTTGATATAGCGGAGAAAGTATTACTTTCCCAGCAAGGTCAAAGAGTTTAGCTGATAACAAACAGGCTTCTGTTCAGTGTAACAGGAGCCAATTAGAAATAATGATTGAACCTAAACAATAAGAAAAACAAAAGGTAAATAAAATGAATTACATAGCCGAATTAATAGAAGATTGCTATAGAGATGCGGGATACGATGAAGGTTACATCTGTTCAAAAGTATCTAAAATGAAACATGATGAATCTAAGTATCATACGTTAGCTTTGAGAGCTTCAAATCTTGATATGCAAAATAGAGAACGTCTAGCTCATAAAATGGATGTCGACCCGAAAGAACTAAGTTTTGTATTAGATTTTCTCGCTCAACGAGTGTAAGAGAGCTATGCGTCACATTGAGTATTTAGTGTGATGTCTACTAATTCAGACCTGATCTGACAGTTACATGCTTTTGTACATAGTGTCTGTCAGATTATGCGTGAGTAGCGTTGTAAACAAGCTTAGTTCTAGATAGAAGCCGCTTTGATGTAACGTACTACACCAAATAGCTTGATTTTCATCACATTGTAGGTGAAGGGATCACTAGAGTTTAACCTTGCTTCTTCCTAAGTTTGTAACCGCTGCTGTCATCGAGGCGCTCCCAAGTTAGGGTGTCGCCCTCCTTCAAATTAAACTCATTGAGAATCTCTTCTGGTAGCTCTATGAAGCTATCTCCATTAAGATCTTCAGTCACTTCAATGATAAATTCTTCTGACATGTAACCCTCTAGGCGTCATCATTTTTGATTGAGTATGACTTAAACATTAGCTGATTCATTGAGCTAAGGCTATCCATTTTGTTGGTTCGTATAGTTGAGCAGATCTAAGCTAGCCATCGCTGCTAGCTCAATATTGGACGTGTCTGAGTTACGAAATGACATCTGAGAAGGTTCTGGACAAAAGTTAGCTAGAATATCTAATCTAAAATGCTAGTGTCAGATTAGAAAAGTATCTTGAAGCCTTAAATACTCTTATGTACTTATTTCGTTTTCGAAATCTTGCCAATTCACTTCAGGGTCTTCACCCAATATACCCACGGAACCGACCCCCTTTCGGTGAAACCAAACATACTCATCGGTAAGTAAGACCCCTTCGGCACGTTTTATTACCGAAGCCCAGTCACTATCTGACTTTACTTGACCCGCCTTAATGGCAACATAGCCATAAGACGTTAGAATTAAGTGCAGCATCATTTTATCATCTAGATTGGATACGTTGACTGTTTGTCTGATTTCCCCACTAATAGTTCCAAGAAAAAACGCTAAGCAACAGCGCCCTTTATTTCCTATTTTATGGATTGAGTGTCGCTCCATAATATTCTCTAACCTAAACTTGGATAGCTCTAACATAGGGTACATACTTTGTATGAAAGGGAAGTTATCATCGATTACTTTGAGGTTTTTATCTTCCCACGATTTAGTGAACCAAAGACGCATTATAAGCTCGCAACATAATTGATAACTGAGTAAGTCTAGCTATCACTCACTAAAGTGCATAAGGTTTGCATAACATATTCACTACCATGTCAATGTGGTGCGTTTTTCGGTTCTGATTTTGGTCTACAAACGATTGACTAAATTATTCTAATGGAAGTTTACGCCAATCCAAACAAGCTTTGGGGCAAAAATAAGTTAGGCAAACCTTGTAGAGCAAACGTTTTAAATTGAAAGGTTATCTCCCGATGGCGAAAAAGGTTGGCAAAAAGACATTCAGTAGAATGAGCAGGTGTGGAGAGTTACTCATGTTGGGTTTTGATATAACGATATAATGTCGCAATACCAACACCAGCCGCTTTTGCTGCTTTTTCTTTGCTCATACCGTTCTCCACATATCCAAGCGCCTCTTCACATTTCTTAGTCGTGATAGGTGATGCTTGCTTTCCTTTGTATTTTCCTTGAGCTTTCGCTTCTGCAATTCCCAATGCTTGTCGTTCAAGTAGCAACTCTCGCTCCATTTGGGCTACGGAAGATAGTATTCCAAGAATCATCTTCCCTGAGACGGATGAGGTATCAATTCCTATGTTTAGAATCTCAAATTCAATTCCTTTGCCTTGGTACTCCTCGATCATCAGCATTAGCTCTCCCTGAGATCGACCTAGCCGTGACATTTCTCGTACAACAATTTTATCGCCAGTTGTTACTGTGCTGAGTAGTTTATTGAAAGTAGGGCGGTCAATAGTTTTGCCCGATGACTTTTCTTGAACAATCACTGCATCAGGGTATTTCAAAAGAATCTCTTTCTCCTGGGTCGTTGTAGACTGTTCTTTCGTGCTAACACGAACATATCCGTATATCGCCATTGCATACCTCTATCATTTAGAACTTATAAGATAAATCTATCATATAAATACTTCTATTTCTATATGATAGAAATCGAGAGGTCTATTTGATAGGTATACCCAAATGATAGATATTGACTAACTCTGACCGTAAAGCCTTAAGCTAGCATGCAGAGTTTGTATAATTTTGTTTCGTAACGGGATAGGAGAAATAACCTCCACAATATTTGCATTCTTCATCAGCCACCACTCAAAGGTTAGGCTATCGCGAACCTCAGCTTCAACAGTCGTGTACTTTTCATCTTGGTCGATTGTTTTTTGGGCTGGTGATAGCCGAGTTTCTTCAATAAGGTGTAAACCATGTAGGTTATCTATCTTCAATATGACCGTTTGCATGTCTCCTCCAGAGAAGTGACGGGCATTTTTTTCTACATATTCTTTGACGTTAAACTTAGCCAAAATATTATTACTACTAAAACCAACCTTTAATGTGTGTATTCGATGAAGGGCGTAGGTGCGAATGTTCTTTGGTTGGTTTGGCGTCATGCCTATCAGGTAAAAGCTGTTACCGTGAAGAAAGAGTCCAAGTGGCGTTAATGTATAAGCTTTGGGTTCTGTTGCTCCACGTTTTTGATAGCTGAACTCGATATCCTTTTTATTGAGAAGTGCTTGTTCAATCCGCTTAAAAAACTCGTTACCTACGTCTGGTGTCTCTAGTGGTAACTCTTGTTGGAAATAGCAAAATCGCTCGCTCCATAGCTTTGTTTGCTTGGTGTCTTCTTGCTTCAATGAAGAAAATATAGCATCGACATCAGAGCGCAGGGTTGGCGGTAGCATCGACTTAATCTCTTTCTCTATGACCTGTAATGATACAACCGAAGACATCCCGTCAGGCTTAATTGGATGACGATGCCCCTGAGCTATTTGGTAGCGATATGGGCGGCAATCATCTTCAGTTTCAATGCTGGTGTTATCTTCAACCACCTTATTAATAGAGCGTTGAACAGTTCGAAGCTGACTTTTTTCATCGGAATTAATCGCTAACAACCCATAGGAAATCAACGTATCTCGTAGCTCTAAGCTAGAGATAGAGTCTGGATAACAAGGTATGGATTCTAGTATTTTTTGATATCTCAGTATCTGCTTACTCATATTATCCTCTGATGAAAAATAAACCTCATAAGCGACAGTAATTGTCGCCTCTCTAATTAGTATAGCGTTCATAGACAGTGATTAGGAGCGCAAAAATGCAAGCACAAACACACTTTGAGAATGAAAATAAAGATAACTTCGCTTTTCTGAAAGAAGGTTTGGGGGAGCTATATAAACAAGCCGTTTTAGCTGAGCGTTACTATTTTACGGACCCTCAGTCGAGTATGGCGAAGATCCGACTGTTTGTTGAACTTGTTTGCCACGAGTTAGGGAAGCACTTCAAATTACGCCCGCCAGTGCATGGTGACCTATCTAACAAGATCAAGATGTTACAAGCTTCTAATTGTATTGAAGAGTGGGTTATTGGAGAGATGAATGCCTTGCGTCACGATGGCAACCGATCTGTTCACATGACTGAAGTGAATGGTGCTTATATCGCTGAAATGAAAGTCTCTCGCACTCGTATGAAGCAACACATGAGCAGCGTTTTTGAGATTGCTAATTATGTTGGTCAAACCATTCTTGGGATTTCACAACAGAACTTTGACGCTTGGCAGGAACCAACACCGTGTGAGTTGTCGTCATTCGTAACTGATGCGCTGAAAGGCTCTAAAGAAGCGAGCTACTACCTAGCAAGTAAGGTTTATTCTGAGTTGCTAGAGATGAGTGAGCAGACAGGTAAATCTCGTTGGTGGAAGAAAGAACAGTATCTTGATAAGCAAGCGGATCTTAGTTACTGGCTAGAAAAAACACACCGTCAAGGTCATCCACAGAGCTGGTTACTATTTGCTAAGTGTTATGCAAATAAACTGCTGCAAGAAGAGGCGACACGCAATACTAAGACTTGTTTTAAGCTGGCGTTAAAGACTGATGAAGAGGGAGAGGTTGCCTTTGAGTTTGGTTCGTACTTGCTAAAGCATGAGGAAACCAAGCTTGGTGAAGATTACATTCGCCAAGCCGCAGAGCAGGGTTACCACCAGGCGCTTTCATTCGAATTGGATGTAGCATTTCGCGCAGGCGGTGATAAAGAGAGTTGGGTTGAGCGTAGCATTGAATATCGCTTACCAGAAGCATATACAGCAGACGCGTTCCTAAAATTGGAAGCGTATGAATCCGAGCCAACTGAAGAGTCATTAAAGGCACTCCGTTCAGCTTTGGTTGCAGCGCAATCACGCCGTGTGCCAGGCATTGCTCTGCTTAAGTCATACGTGGATTTGACAGTATATGCAGAGCAGCAGCGCGACAAAGCGGCCCAAAATCAATCTATTCAAGTAATGGTTGATAGCTACGAATCTGTTCCTGCTTACCTTGACGTAGAGCTTCGTTTGTTTAATCAAATTACACAAAATGATAAACACTACGACCTAATGATTGAGGTTTATCATCAAGCAATTCTACAAGCTAATGATGAGTTAGAAGAAGCCAATGTAAAATACACCGTAGTTAAGCATGCATTAATCAAAGCTGGAGAGAAGTTTAAGATGCGTGACGGTGTAAAGACGCCAAAGCCTATTCCGACTCTATTACAAGAAGCAGCAGATGCAGGACACAGTGAAGCGCGAGCGTACGTCAACAGCGCTGAGGGTAAAGCAGTTCTGAAGAGTATCGGTTTTACCAATCAAGGTAAAATGCAGAAAAATGCGGCTGAGAAAGTGAAGAATAAGCGCAAACGTAAGCTAGCAAAAAAAGCAAAGCGCAAGTAGGAGATAGTGATGTTTATTGTTTACTTGCTTCTAGGTGGTTTGTTCAGTTGGTTGGCAATCAAATCATTTTGTGCAGCTTTCAGTGGGAACGATGAAGATGAACATGCGTTTCTTGTTGAAGACGAAGCTTCTGAGTTTGGCGATAATGTTGAAGAAGAGTGGGAATATGACTCTGAACTTGAAAATGATGACGATTGTCGAGGTGAATCAGAAGATGAATATTTGTCTGATTGGTGTCCTGAGGACCTGACAGAGGAAGTTGAATAGATGGCTGTATTAACTATCCCAACCACTGATCTTGGTTTTGAGTAYGACCTTGAATTTGAACCATGGAATCAGAAACTTAAGGGATWTAGAACAACAGCCCAATGGCGTTTCCCTCTGGATGGCGGTATAGGACTAGGCTTCAATTATTTACGTCAATATGACGACAGTGGTTGGACGGACACCATTCCTCAGGATTTACTAAAAGCGACAGAGGATTACCCAGAGTTTCAATATCAAATGCTCTGGCTTGCTGCGAATAGCCAAGCCGCAAAACAGCTATTAGAAACAAGGCCAATTTTACTCGCTTTAGTGTGCGATATGCACGGCGTTGACAACGAACAGGCGTTAATTATGTGCCATCTAGGCCAAAAGAAAATCCTGTCTGAGCTAGGGCTTGATGGAACAAAAGCGGCTCTGAAGTTTATCGATAAACTGGTTCTGGACTTTACTAAAGGTGATGAAGTAGAACAGGTTAAGCGAATGCTTAGCCCTCTAGAACAGCGTTACCTTAAGCTGCGCCATTACTCTACGGTTGACTATACAGCTCTTCGCCTTGACCAAGTTTTTCCATTCTTGAGTGGTAGTCGCCTTGGCAACTCTCTTATTAGGCAAGGTTCAATAGCTCAGAGAGTGCGCTTATCGGAATTTCAAGATRCAATTCAGCTAGGTGTTGCACTAGGTATTGATAACCCAGTAGATATCATAAGTAACCAACGTAATTTAGATAGATTTAGAGAGCTGCATGACCGCTGGGCTATTCGTAATAATCGATGGATTTCTCAAGTAGAGAGTGTGGGAGATATAGACTGGGATGCTCCCTACGAGGTATCTCTGAACGGTAATGATTTGATAAAACCGATCATCAATTATCGTCAGCTACATAGAGAGGGAACAGAACAAATAC
>NZ_JAKJSW010000036.1:0-33055 GCF_050337375.1 Vibrio makurazakiensis
CAATCAATGTCCAATCAATGTCGCTCAGTTCCTTTTGATACAGGTGTACGAGCATCGCTTCCAGTTTGTTCATCGACTGATACTGTTTTAAAGTGAACCCGGTCACTCGGCTGAAGCTTCTTTCTAAGGTTCTTTGCGAACAAAAAAGTTTAGCCCCTAACTCTGATATCACCGTTGAGTCTATCAAAGGTAACGACTTCTCGACTAATTCGCTATGCCTGTCTTTTCGGGCAACTTCTAGCCAGGGTAACAATATTTGATCAAGCTGAGACAAACATTGCTCTGCATCCATTCTGCCCAGCTTTATAAGCTCATTGACCTCACATCCACCAAAAAGTGATGTAGGGTTGAATGCCGCAACTTGATCACACGTAGGATGAGAATAGTTAGGAATATTTAGCGAATACAGCGCCCCGACTTTAAATTTAATTCCAATATGAACAAATGACCGCGAATGATCGAGCTGAAAGGTTTGGTGGTGTGGAAACAGCCAATGGCTACCGCCATCAGAATGTATTTGATCTTGTGCTGAGTAACTATACACCTGCTCTTTAGGTGAAAGGATAAGATGAGTCGCGGGATCGGGGTTTAATTTAGGGTGGTTATAACTCTGATCGTCAGGCGTTTTTTCTATCATCCAATAGCGGTCAATATACTGTGCTACTACCGATGATTTGGGCTCTACTAACCATTGAATCAAAATTGTAACTTCCTAACGAGATAAGGCATCACTATATATTTTAGAACACTAGAAAGACAGTGTAACCATGGTGATGCCGTGCTGGCTAAGCACTCTGAATTAGGATGGGTCTTTGCCGATGGATCTTTATTTAAAGTTAACTTGCACAATGCGGTTTTGAGCAATAAAGCCCGCTTTCGAAATCGATTTTTGAGCGCCAATATTAGCACTTTCCGTTGAGCAGATAGCGAGCAGCCCTTTTCTCTGAGCATAACTTGCTAGCTTCTGTAGAATACGAGTCGCAACACCTTTACCACGTTGGTTCTTAGCAACGATCATCCCTAAATCCGCTGTATTGGTTTGAAATTCATCGTTAAGTCGACACTCACCAGTAGCGACAACTTCCCCTTGAACCCAATAAGCCCACAACTCTTTTCGCGCAACTAGGTTTCCAAAATAACCGCTTAACCACTCTTTTGGAGCACCTAAGGTTTCAACAGCAAAGTCGACTAACTCAGACAAATGCTCTGACGTAGCTAACTGTAGGTCAATGTCAGGCAGTGGGACTGACCTTGTTCCCTTACGCACTTGGTACATAAGTGAATTAACGTTAGTCGAGCCTGCATGATCTAAAGACAGTGATAAGAATTGCGTTTCAGCGGTACTAACAAAAGCGCCTTTAACCTCGCCAATAACTGCACCTTCATTTTCCCTATCAATCAGTTGAGCAAATAACACATCTGTTTGTGTTAATGCTGCTTGAGATAAGAAATACTGCAATAGATACCCATCACTGTTAATACAGCAAAAGCCAACAAGCTCTTCGTTTTCATAAAAGCCATAGTGAGCAGACATTGGAACAAAGCCAAAGTGCCACATTCCATCAATAGGTGCGGTCGTGCTAGAAAAGTACTCTCGTTTTAATTCGTTAAGTACACTGAGCTCAGAGATGTTTTTAATTTCTATCATTGCTTTTGATTCCTACATTGATGCGACTTAAAGCCAGCGTATCTGAAAGCCCTACGCTGCATTCTATGGAGGAGATTCTAGTTGGACACGTATATTGAGTATTGAACAAAAACGACAGTTTCATGCTCCAGCCTAAATGAGCCACAAGTTAAGTTCACCGAATTCAGTTTATCTAACTAAAGAAAATACTCGTGTAGTTCACACCGCCATTGATAACAAAAAATTATTATATGGATAATTATTGATAATTTTCATCAACTCAAATTCTATCTTAATATTCTTCCATCGAAACAGTTCGACGTATTAATCACAAGATTTGGAGCAAGTTATGAAAATGAATCACGTAGGCCTAATGGTTGGCGACATGGACACAGCAGTAGAGTTCTACACTAAAGCTCTAGGTCTAAGAATCGTAATGAACAATACTAAGGTTATGGAAGAGCGCGAATCTGCAATCGGCCGTATGTGTATCGCTGTATTTGGTGAAGGCTTTAAAGGCTTCAACATTGCACACCTAGTAACTTCAGACGGTATCGGTGTTGAATTATTCGAAATGAAAGAGCGCCAAGAGCGTCACGAAGTTGATTTCTCTCGCTTAGGCATCTTCCACTTCTGTCTACAGCTTCCAAAGGAGCAGTTTGATTCAGCTATTAAGCGCGTTGAAGAGTATGGCGGTAAAGTACGCATGGATATTCACCGCTACCACCCAGAAGACGAACTAAAACAAGCACAAATGGTTTACCTAGAAGACCCGTTTGGCAACCTATTCGAGTTCTACTCACACACATACGAAGAAACTTACGCTTCTGATTACGAGTAATCATTCGTAACCACATCGTATAGTTAAGAAACACATTCCAAAAAAAGAGCTGACGTATTGTCAGCTCTTTTTGTATATCTGTTCGAATAAATCAGCTTAAGAGTTTTTCAGCCAAACGTCTTGCTCAGAAGATGCTTTCTTTTTACGCTTCTTCTTACCACCAGTACCAGCCGGTTTCGCCACTGGTTTTAGTGCTTCAGCAAGTGCATTTGCTGCTTCTACATCGACTTCAAAACCTTCAACCTGTTCACGATCCAAACGTATCTTGTTCTTCTTCTCGATCACTTTGAAATGATTGTAATCTTCATGATCAATCAGTGATAACGCTAAACCAACCTCACCCGCGCGACCACTTCGGCCAATACGGTGCATGTAATCTGATGGGCTACGAGGTAAATCAAAGTTAATAACCACAGGCAGCTTTTCGATATCTAGACCACGAGCGGCAATATCGGTCGCGATAAGAACATCAATTTCACCAGATTTAAAATCTTCAAGAATACGAGTACGTGACCCTTGGCCTTTATCACCGTGAAAAACATCAGCGTAAACGCCACGCTTATAAAGCTTATCTGCCAAATGCTCACAGCTGTTTTTAGCATTTACAAAGATCAAAGCCTGACGCCATTCATGTTTCTTAACCAAATGCGCTAGCACAGCAGTCTTTTCACCTTTATTAACGGTGAATACACGTTGAACAACGGTACTTTCTTCATTGCTTTGAAGCTGTACTTGAACAGGATCAGTCAGTAACTCGCGAGTTAACGCTTCAACTTGTTCAGGGAAGGTTGCTGAAAAAAGAAGAGTTTGCTTTTGCTTTGGAGTCAGCTTTAACAATGCAGCCAGTTCTTCAGTAAAACCTAGGCTCAACATGCGATCGGCTTCATCAAGGATCAGTGTTTTGACCTTGTCTAGTTTCACTGCGTTACTTGAAATAAGATCAAGTAAACGACCTGGTGTTGCCACCAAAATGTCCGTACCACCACGTAGTGCCAACATTTGAGTATTAACTGATACGCCACCAAACACAGCTACTGTTTTCAATGCGCCATTAAAATGTGTCGCGTATGACTTAACACTGTCTGCCACTTGCTTTGCAAGCTCACGTGTTGGAACTAAAATAAGCCCGCCAACGTAGTTACCTTTATCATTACTGCGACTTTGAGACTTAGCTTCATGTAACTGCTGTAACAGCGGAAGTGCAAAAGCTGCCGTTTTACCTGAACCCGTATTTGCTCCAGCAATAAGATCACGTCCAGCTAACACACTTGGGATAACTTCTGCTTGAATCGGCGTAGGTTGTTGATATTCCAACTCAGTAAGTCGAGCAAGTAATGGGGAAATTAGGCCAAGCTGAGTAAAACTGGTAGAGGTTGAAGCTGTAGTCATGAAATAAAGGGCTCAAAGCAAAAATATTAGCGCGCTATATTAACGTATTTGGGCTCTTTTAAGTAGCGCTATAGCAAACTAACAAACCCCGTTAATTGATGTTGTTAGGACTTTCCATCTCCCTTACTGCTATATGACTTACTTTAAGTAACAATGCTCGCCTACATATTAACCAGTAAGCTTCTAAGAAGTATGCGGAATATCTAGAATCGAAGAAAAGTTAGTAGAGAGGTATCTGACACGACATTTTTCCATTTGAGCCCTACGTTGTTATGTAGTAGTTTCAAATTGATACTGTAATTATTCATAACGATACAGAAGATGGTGAAGATATGTCGAAAACCACGAAAATCCTAAATGAAGACAAGCTTGTTAAAAAGGCCGTTGAAGTTGCTTTTAAATTAGCAAAAATGCAAGGAATGGATTTACCTGCTTCATCTGCACCAGTCAAAACTAAAGCTGCTTATCTGTTTCTAGCCGAAGTAAATCAAATCACACCACTTCCAGCAGATAAAATGGACGGCGCCAACATTAAAAAACGTTTGGCGCTATGGATGCACAAAGCTCTACCTGACAATGATCCTCTCAAATAAAACTGAAAAAATCAGCAGCACGAATTAAGCAACGATTAAAACATTTGCGGGGCAGAGTGATAATTCACTCTGCCCCGCAATGACTTAAATCCCACTTTGCCTCACATTTTCTTTTTATACTCACACTAGCCTAAACCAACATTCGACGCTCTATCGGTTCCAACTTAGCACCTGCCATTGCTTCGGCTCTGCATAAGGTTTTAACTGTTCGCAAGGGTTCACCAAGTAAGCTTGGTCGGCATACTCACACATGGGTAAATCATTAATTGAGTCAGTGTAAAAGTGCAGTTGATTAAATGGCTGGTTTTGCAGCTGCATCCACTCTTTTAAACGCACAGCTTTCCCCTCTTGGTAGCTCGGTGTGCCTAGGATCTTAGCAGTATAGCGCCCAGACTCTTCAACCAATTCGATGCCTATCGAATTAGAAATCGCTAAATGCCTAGCCACTACATCAACAATAAAAGAAACTGTTGCAGAGACAATGATCATTGGATGGCCTTGCGCTTTTAACGATGCAATCAAGTCCAAAGCTTGTGGGAATATACGACTCAACACTTTTTCCTGAACACATTCTTCTACTAGTTCGGTCACCTGTTGAGTCGTCTTATTAACTAAAGGCTGCATCGCAAACTCTAGGTATTCTTCCATTCCCAAATTACCCTGGGAGTAAAGCGCCATTAAGCGTTTATCTTCCTCAACAAAAGTTTGCTCGCAAGCCAGCCCTTTCTCAACCAGAAATTCATTCCAAATCATGGTACTATCGCCATCCAGTAATGTTTCATCGAGATCAAATACGTACAATGGTGTGATCATTTCAATACTCACTTAATAGTTAACTTCCAAGACAACAAATGGCTTATCATTCGACTTTGTCTGCTTTACCGGCAGCCCCCGCCAATTTGGCTAATTGTTTATCCAACCACATTGGTTTGTTACCGATATCCTCAGCGTGCTCTTTTCTTCTCACTGCGTCTCTCACCATCATTGCCCCTACCCAACGAAATGGCTCTGGTGGAAACTGACCTAATGGCCCTTTGGCTAAGCCACTTTGAGTCCACTGATTATCAATACCTAGTGCCATCGCCGACAATATTATCCCGCCCATACGAGTTTGAGCAACACCGTTGCCTGAATAACCTAATCCACAATAAATGTTCGACTGGTCTTTCAAGTTACCAAAAAATGGCAACCCTGTGACTGAACGGTCAGAACCACCAGACCAATTGTAGTCAAAATCACTTTGTTCTAATTTTGGAAATAAGGTTTGAAATGACGACTTCAATAGCGGTAAGTATTGAGTTGGCTGGTTAAACATGCGGTCAACTTGATTAGCAAACGAGAACTTGTTGCCTCCCTTACCTAGCATCAAACGTCCATCTTTCGTATCTCGGTAGTAATGAACAAAAATACGCGAGTCGRCCACTGCCGCACCTTTCTCAGGTCCAAATAGCTTCAATCTCTCTGGGATCGGTTTTGTCACTACCATATCTGATGAAACAACAACGATACTACGTTTAAATTGCTTGAAGTGATCCAACATCCACGCATTGAGTGCTAATACGACTTTATCAGCGGAGATAGAAGCATGAGGCGTAACAATACGCGCAGGTTGCCCGTATTCTAACGATTCCATTGGTGTGTTTTCATAGATTTCCACCCCAAGCTCTAATGCGACACGACGCAGCCCTCGCGCTAATAACGCTGGCTGCAAACTACCTGCAGCGGCAGAGTAAAAACCTTCAATGTGTCGGTGCGAGCCGGCTTTCTCAGGGAGTGACTGATCGCATTTAACCCAACTGTTAATACCTTGCTTTACTAACTCATTAACAACAGGGGTCATTCCCCCTTTTTGCGCTTCATTCGTCGCGGTGTAATAGGTACCACTTCGGTATAAATGAGCGTCAATATTGTGCTCGATGCAAAACTCTTCAATTTCATAGATGACTTTCTCAGACTCTTTCACCAACCACTTAGCTTGTTCCTTACCATAGAGTTTTTTAAGCGTCGGATACTTAGTCGACCAAGTGAGCATGCAGCCTCCGTTGGCGCCAGAAGCACCACTGCCACATAAACCTTTCTCTATGACTACAACTTTTTTCTCTGGTTGCTGCTGTTTGATTAAAATCGCTGTCCACAACCCTGTATAGCCCCCACCAACAATTGCGATATCACAATCTATATCGCGGTCCAAAGCCAGCGCAGGGTCTACTTTCGGAGTTTCTTGACCAAATTCCTGCTGCAGTGCTTGCTTAAACCAATATGAGTAATGCTTTGACATGTAAAAGAGTCCTAAAAGCGAGCCTCATGAAATTCCGCCATTTTATTGTTCGTTTTCATTAAGGCTCAGATGAAGCAAAGTGTGTTTGAAAGTAAAAAGGAAGACCTAAGCCTTCCTTATCAAATCAATAACCTAATGCGTTACGATTTCGGTTCTGATTTCGCATCAAATTTTTCCGACCACGTTTTTAGAACATCGGCACGTTCACTACCCATACGTGCGAAGTCCATTTTTGCCATGTTCTTTTCAACATTAGGGAAGTTCTTAGCAGTAGCAGTCACATCTTGATGCCCAACCACTGGGTACATCTCAATGTATAGTTCGTTCGCCGCCTTAGAAATAGACCAATCAACCACACGCTGCGCAGCATCAGATGGCTTAACTAGGCCTACAGCTTCAGATTCCCAGCCAATCCCTTTTGGAGTGATCACGGCCAATGGTGCACCTTGAGTTTTCAGCTTCGCTCCTCGGCTTGCCATAGAAATGCCGATAGCAACCTCACCCATGCCTGCTTGTACGCATGGTTTAGAACCCGAGTGCGTATAGTGTGCGATGTTCTTGTCGAGCTTTTTCATGTAGTTCCAACCTTGGTCTTCACCCATGTTCTGTAGCCAAGCTGAAACTTGCATGTAACCCGTACCCGATGACGCAGGGTTAGGCATTGCAATATGACCTTTATATACTGGCTTAGTGAGATCTTCCCATGACTGAGGCATTGGTAAATTCAGCTGCTTAGCGACAACCTCGTTAAAACACACCGCATTAAAAAAGGCATCGTTGCCAAACCATGCTTGAGTCGATTGTGGGTCATTCAAGTTTGCACGTAATGCATCTACACCTTTTGGCGTATAAGGCTTAAGGATGCCTTCTTCTTTGAGCAGCGCCATTGAAGAACCAGCAAGTCCCCACACAACTTCAGCGCGTGGGTTATTTTTCTCAGCCAATAATTTTGCCGTCATGATACCGGTTGAATCACGAACCCATTTTATCTTTATTTCTGGGTTCTCACTTTCAAATGCATTTTTGTAATTAGCCAAAATATCAGTTTCAAAAGCGGTATAAACCGTCACTTCTTGTGCAGCAAAAGCATTGTTCGCTAGCAGTGACACTAAAGCTGCAAGTGATCCTTTCATAAAACGGTTTTTCATCATTTTCTCCAATTAGGCTTAATTGCCAAAAGTTAGAGGCCGCTAATTAGGCCATCTAGGTTCCATATTCGTATTTGAGTTAATCAGTACACGTCGAGATAAGGAGTAAACACAAACCTTGGTATGTACCAGATTGCGAGTATTAACCTAAGTGAGTTTTATGACGGTTAAATGAACGAAACATGGCAGTTTAAATATTTATTTTTTAACGAATGACGAACCGTTTAAAGCCAATGTGAAGCTTTTGTTAAACCCTTACACGAGCTATTTACGTACCGTTAGATTGATTGCTAAAGTGCTCGCAACTACTGGTATAGTCCAAATGGAAATTAACATGAGAAATGATTACCTACTACTAACACCTGGCCCTTTATCCACGTCAGAATCTGTTCGCCAAGCCATGCTGAAAGATTGGTGTACGTGGGACGATGAATACAACAAAGATATTGTTCAAGTGATTCGCCAGAAGCTCGTTAAACTTGCAACCAAGCATATCGGCTATACAAGTGTGTTGATGCAAGGCAGTGGTACGGCATCGGTTGAAGCAACAATTGGTAGCGTAATCAGTGCTGAAGGTAAATTGCTTGTGGTAGACAACGGCGCTTACGGTGCTCGTATTGCTCAAATCGCTCAATACTTAAACATTCCATGCCATGTCGTTTCCCCAGGTGAAACATCACAGCCTGACTTGAACGAAATGGAAACGGCATTGGCTATGGATCCGGCTATCACCCACGTTGCCGTCGTCCACTGTGAGACAACAACTGGCATGCTTAATCCCATAACAGAAGTCACTAAGCTTGCTAAACAGCACGATAAAGTCGTTATCCTTGATGCGATGTCTAGCTTTGGCGGTATTCCAATGGATATAGCGGAACTTGGTGTCGATTACATGATCAGTTCAGCCAACAAATGTATCCAAGGTGTACCGGGGTTTGGCTTTGTGATTGCTAAACAGATCGAGCTAGAAGCATGTAAAGGTCAGGCGCGTTCATTAACTCTCGACCTATTTGATCAATGGCAGTGCATGGAGAACAACCATGGAAAGTGGCGTTTTACTTCGCCAACTCATACGGTTCGTGCTTTTTACCAAGCGCTGCTAGAGCTTGAACAAGAAGGTGGAATTGACGCTCGCTTCAATCGCTATTACACAAACCAAACAACACTAGTCGCAGGCATGCGCTCTCTAGGTTTTGAACCTTTACTTGATGACACCCTTCACTCTCCGATTATCACTTCTTTCTATTCACCAACTCACAGTGATTATCAGTTCAAGGAATTTTACGACCGACTTAAAGAACAAGGTTTTGTGATTTATCCAGGTAAGGTTTCCAACGCTGATTGTTTCCGTATCGGAAATATTGGGGAAGTGTATCCCGCAGATATTGAACGACTGATCAAAGCAATAGAAAAAGCCATGTACTGGGATATCAACTAATGACCACTACTACACCAAAGTCTGTGATTAAAGCATCACACTTTCGTAGTGAAGGGGATGTAAACACGACACAAGCTCGTCAGGAATGGACTGAATCACTAAGCGATGAAGCGACTCAAGCTATGCTCCAACGAGATTCAAATGTGTTTTTGCACCAGGCGATGTCAACGCCTTGCTTAGACTCTTTGGAAGGGGCTGAAGGTATTTACATTCAAGATACCACGGGCAAGAAGTACATGGACTTCCATGGAAACAATGTCCACCAGCTTGGCTACGGTCACCCACATGTGATCAACAAAGTGACTGAACAGATGGCTGTGCTCCCATTTTCTCCGCGTCGATTCACTAACGAAACTGCGGTTAAATGTGCAGAGAAACTCACCCAAATATGTGGCGGTGAGCTTAACCGAGTGTTGTTTGCGCCAGGTGGAACATCAGTCATCGGAATGGCACTCAAACTGGCTCGTCACGTGACTAACAACTTCAAAGTCGTATCACTATGGGACTCTTTCCATGGGGCGTCATTGGATGCGATTTCAGTCGGCGGCGAAGCTTGTTTTCGAGAAGGCATGGGGCCTTTGATGGCGGGCGTAGAACGCATCCCACCAGCGGTTTCATACCGAGGCGCTTTCCCTAGAAACTATGATTGCAGTAATAACAACGATAGCAGCAATAACAACGATAAAGCCTGCGATGTTCACTATGCCGACTATCTCGAATACGTTATTGAAAAAGAAGGTGGGATTGGCGCATTTATCGCTGAAGCGGTTCGAAATACCGATGTCCAAGTACCGAGTAAAGCCTACTGGAAGCGCATCCGAGAGATCTGCGACAAACATAATGTCCTGCTAATCATCGACGACATCCCCAACGGAATGGGCAGAAGTGGTGAATGGTTTACCCATCAAGCTTTCGATATAGAACCTGATATTTTGTGTATTGGTAAAGGGGTTGGGGGTGGCTTAGTGCCAATTGCAGCTATGGTTACTAAGGATAAATACAACACCGCAGCTCAAGTTTCTCTGGGTCATTACACTCACGAAAAAAGCCCAATTGGCTGTGCTGCAGCATTGGCAACAATGGAAGTCATTGAGCAAGAAAGTTTGCTGCTTAAAGCGAAGGAAAACTGTGAGTACATCAAACAACGTTTGCTAGCAATGAAAGAGCTATATCCGGTCATCGGTGATGTTCGCGGTATTGGCTTACTTTGGGGAGTCGAGCTTGTAACCGACCCGATAACCAAAAACCGCGCCTACGATGAAGCAGAAGCTCTACTTTATCAGTGCCTAAACGACGGTTTAAGCTTCAAGGTTTCTCAGGGAAATGTCGCTCAACTTAGCCCACCACTAATAATCCAACGAGACGAATTGAGTACAGCGCTTAATATTTTTGAAAATGCGATAGCGAAAGTGTGTAAAGACTTCGGTTACTTATAGGTACGAGCCTAAGAGCCAATATTAAAGCTGCAATATTTAGAGCGGCAACCATTTTATGTCCGAAGACAAAGCTCTGCGGGCAAACAAATTATCAAGGACTTTCAAATGAACAACGTATCACCTATCCAAGCAGTTATTTTTGACTGGGCTGGCACCATCGTAGATTTTGGCTCATTTGCACCAACCAGTATTTTTGTAGAAGCATTCAAGCAAGGCTTCGATTTTGATATCAACCTTGCCGAAGCGCGTGAACCTATGGGGCTAGGCAAGTGGGATCATATCCAAGCCGTCGGCCAGCTTCCAACGGTAGATAAACGCTGGAACGCTCAATTTGGTCGCTCTATGACAAGCGAAGATATAGACGCTATTTATGCTGCATTCATGCCTTTGCAAAAAGCAAAAGTCGCAGACCATGCTGAACCTATTCTTAACGCGATAGAGGTTGTTAATAGCCTAAAAGACAAAGGGATCAAAATCGGTTCATGCTCAGGTTATCCACGCCAAGTTATGGATGTATTGATTCCCGTCGCTGCGGATTACGGCTATAAACCTGATTATGTAGTCGCAACAGATGACTTACCTCAAGGTGGACGCCCGGCCGCGTTTATGGCACTTAAAAACGTAATTGAATTAGGCGCAACCAATGTCGGCGCATGTATAAAAGTAGATGATGCAGCACCGGGCATAGATGAAGGTCACAACGCAGGTATGTGGACAGTCGGACTACTGCTATCTGGTAACGAAGCAGGACTCACTTACCAAGAGTACCTAGATGCTGAGGAGAAAACGCTAAATCAAGCCCGTGAAAAAGCACGTGTAAAACTGAGTAAATCAAACCCGCACTACCTGATTGATACCATCGCAGACTTCCCTGACGTTATCCGTGATATTGAAAAACGTTTATTAGCGGGAGAGCGTCCATAAAACCAAACCAACAACAAAAAGATCACTTAGGTGATCTTTTTTGTTTTTCTCACCGAAATCACTACTGACATGTTCTGACAATCTCCTCCTTTAATCTTCATTCCAAGCGCAAAGCCTTTCTAATAAAACTCACCGAACAGTGGCGCGTGGAACAAAAACTTTGAAGACAATACCTATCGATAAAAAGGGACATATCATGGAACATGTAATTGAATTAGTAAGCTTTAAATTGGTACACGGCACAAAAGAACAAGATTTCATCGCGGCTTCAGAAACGAGCCAAACCTTCATTGGCTCCCTACCGGGTTTTCTTTACCGCTCTTTGAGCCACAACGTAGAGAAAGACAGTTGGACAGATACGGTTTACTGGCGTTCAATGGAAGACGCAAAATCTGCTGGCGAGCAGTTTATGGCTAGTGCTGCTTGCCAACCTTTACTTGCCATGATCACTCCAGACTCTGTTGATATGCAGCACCAAAAAATTAAAATGGACAGTGAGTGCCAAAAATAACCATACTGGCTCGGCTTAACTATCTCGCTTGTTAAGCCTAATCATGAAAGGAACACCATGAGTAAAGCAGAACGATTATTTGAACTATTGACACTTTTACGCTCGAAACGCTATGCAGTGACCGCAGCAGAATTGGCGCGAACAATGGAAGTCAGTGAGCGTACTATTTATCGCGATATTCAATCTTTACTGCTCTCTGGTGTTCCTATACAAGGAGAGGCGGGAGTCGGCTACCTGCTAAAGGAAGGCTCTCACCTACCACCACTGATGTTTAGTGAAAAAGAAATGATGGCATTAGAACTTGGTATGAGGATGGTTCGCGCATGGTCAGATCAAGAGTTAGCTGATGCCTCTCATTCCGCTTCAGCAAAAATATTATCAGTATTACCCGACCAACTGAAACAACAGGTTGAGTCGTTCCCAATCATTGTTCCCGACTTCCATATCCAGTCAGACACGGCTAAGAAAGGGCAAATACTAAGGCATGCTACCGATTTAAAACAAAAGGTAATGCTTGATTATATTGCTGAAGATGGTTCTAGAACCCAGAGGCTACTGCAGCCACTCGGACAGATATTCTGGGGGAAAAATTGGACATTAGTTGCCTGGTGCGAGTTAAGAGAAAGTTATCGCTTATTTCGACTAGACCGAATACAGACAATGGAACTATCAGGAGATACGTTTGAAACCAGTGATAATAAGTGCCTTAAGCACTATTTAGCGCAATACACCTTTTAGGTCATGGACTTGATGTTTTAGTCACAGTGTTGTTGAACACTAGACACTCGGCAACACATCACTTAGCAGCACAGACTCAATAGAGTTACACTCTAAAAAGACAAAAAGGATAAGTAAATAGCTTTACCTATCCTTAATAGGACCGCTCGTTACTTCACGATTTCCCAGCTATGCGTCATTTCGATACCAGCTCCTAGCATCAAACAGACTGAACAATACTTTTCTAATGAGTCTGCACACACTTTAGCAACCGTTTCAGGATCAAGGTTCTCACCTGAGACTTCAAAATGAATATTAATGCCTGTAAAAATCCTTGGAGCCGTTTCACGTCGCTCTGTATCTAGCTTAGCGTTACACGCCGTAACAGCTTGGCCTGCTTCTTTTAGGCCATCAACCACATCAACTGAGCTACAGCCACCAGCAGCCATTAACACCATTTCCATTGGGCTTGGAGCCGTTGCGCCACCGTTACCATCCATCACAATCGAATGACCGGACTGAGATTGACCAAGAAACTTAAAACCTTCAACCCACTTTACTTCTGCTTTCATGCTGACCCACTATCGACTAATTGATGTTTTAATTATTGAGTTCGAAACATATCTCAYTCGTAAGACATGTCCGTTCAACACAAAGTACTATTGCTTTAACTTTGAGGCAAGATCATGAGGCTATTCTGTCCGTAATCTTGCACTGCCTGATCCAGCCACCGCCTCATTTTCATATGGTAACTATTCAAAACCCACTTGAACTTGATGATTAAAAATATTAGTGACCCAAAAAACCAAAATATACAGTCTATGGTTTCATGCACAAAACGACTCCCCAACAGGAAAGCCATGATGTTTCACTGCCTTTAAATACGCTTTTTTAAGAGATATTTCATTTAGCGTGTAATTTTTTCAATCCTCAACCTGTCTATATTCGTACATTCAAATTGAATGCTATGAAAAGACAGACGAGGTAACTATGAAAAAACTATCTAAAATATTGGTATCTCTAGTGGTGACTGTGCCACTGTTTTCTTTGCTTCTCAGCCAAACTGGCACTGCCGATACTATGGATAAAAAAGTACCACAAGGAACAGTGGAAGTTGCAACGCTAGCGGGTGGGTGTTTTTGGTGTACTGAATCCGATCTAGAGAAGCTTGAGGGCGTGATTGATGTTGTTTCTGGTTATTCTGGTGGTTCGTTAGAGAATCCAACCTACAAACAAGTATCTTCAGGTAAGTCAGGTCATATTGAGGTGATCAAGGTAACTTACGACGCTTCGGTCGTAAATTACGAGCAGGTATTAGACCAATTTTTCCGCCACATTGACCCTACAGATGACAAAGGTTCTTTTGTAGACAGAGGGCCGCAATATCGTCCTGCAATTTTCTTCCACAACACAGATCAAAAGATGATTGCGCAAGACTTTATGGCAGAAATTGATCAAGCGATGATCTTCGGTAAACCGCTTAAAACAGAATTGATAGCATTTGAAAAGTTTTGGCCAGCAGAGGGCTACCACCAAGACTACTACAAGAAAAGTAAGGTTCGTTATAACTACTACCGTTACGCCTCTGGTAGAGATCAATACCTAGATAAGATTTTTGGTGATGACCGCCAGGACAACCCAAAAACTCTTCGTCAGATAATTGATTCTAAAAAAATAGCGCAGAACCTTAAGCCTTACAGCAAACCGTCAGAAGCTGAGATAAAATCAAAGCTAAGCAAGCTACAATACGATGTAACTCAGAATGATGCGACAGAGCGCTCGTTCAATAATGAATACTGGGATAACAAGCAACAAGGTATTTACGTTGATGTAGTGACTGGTGAGCCACTATTCTCTTCAACAGATAAATACAAGTCAGGAACCGGTTGGCCAAGTTTTACCAAACCAATCAATGAAGGTTACGTAGTGACTACCACTGACTATAAATTGTTATACCCAAGAACAGAAGTACGTAGCCGATTTGGTGATTCTCACTTAGGTCATGTATTTAAAGATGGCCCAGCACCAACAGGGTTACGCTACTGCATGAACTCAGCAGCAATGCGTTTTGTTCCTGTAGAAAAGTTAGCTGAAGAAGGGTATGAAGATTACTTACCTTTGTTTGAAGGCTAATAGTTTGAAGGCTAATAACTTTAAAGCTGAAAGCTAGCTGAAATAAACAAGTTTGAGTTAAAAAACAAAGCCAGTGAAGATAACACTTCACTGGCTTGTTCAATTTAGCCCGTCAAAACCGTATCTTCAGGGTACTTAAGTAAAGACGGTTCAGGCCGAGCAAGCATATACGCTAAAGTTAAAGGGCCAATTCGACCGATAATCATCACGACAATCATAATGTACTTACCGGGTTCAGACAGCTGGGCAGTTAAGCCAGCGGTTAAACCGACTGTTGCAAATGCTGATATCACTTCAAACATTACTTTGTCGAAAGCCGCTTGTTCTGTCAGCATCAACAAAAACATTGCTGTTGTCAGCAATGCCCCACTCACCACAATGATAGCCAAAGATTTGGTGACAGCCTGCCATGTCACTGTGCGCTTAAACATTACCACGTGCTTCTTCTGACGAAGGAAAGTCCATGTAGCGACAAACGCGACCGCAAAAGTCGACACTTTGATCCCCCCACCAGTAGAAGTAGACCCCGCCCCTATGAGCATTAGCACGATCATAACCAGCAGTGCGGGCTGGGTATATTGAGCTAAATCTACACTATTGAAGCCAGCTGTTCGTGCGCTTGCAGATTGGAAAAAAGCTGCAAGCCACTGCCCTTGAACGGACAAGTCTTCCATCGTTGCTGGATTGGACCTTTCCAGCAACCAGAACATGACTGTACCAACAAGTAGCAACGTAGGTGTTGCTGTTAACATTATCTTGGTATGTAGGTGCAAGTGATTAAAACCTTTTCGCCAATTACTGGCAAGGTCACCCACAACTGTGAACCCTAGACCACCGAAAATGAACAAACCTGATAGCGTAAAGATCACCAAAGGGTCATCTACAAAACCCATCATGCTATCGGAAAAAAGCGCAAAACCAGCATTATTGAAAGCGGAAATAGCGTGGAAAAGAGCGTAAAAACTCCCTGTCGTCCAACCTAGCTCCGGTACCCACCGGAAACACAATAATACGAAACCAACGAACTCAGCGATAAGGGCAAAGATAATAATTTTTTTTACCAAATTCCGAAGGTTAATTTTTCTATCTTGTCCTAACGCTTCTTTCGCCAGCGCTTGTTGTTTCAAGCTAAGCCGGACACCAAACATATAGAGCAGCACAGCAGATAAGGTCATTTGCCCTAAGCCACCAACTTGCATCAAAAACATCAATAAGGCCTTTCCTGCCAGAGTAAAATGCTCCCCTGTGTCCACCACACCTAAACCCGTAACGCTGATTGCAGAAGTTGCAGTAAACAAAGCATCGGTAAAGCTAAGTCCAGTAACTGAAAATACAGGCAAAGTGAGTAAGATAGCGGAAGGTATCAACACTCCCAGAAAACTGGTGAGGATGATCTTTGGTTCTGAGCTTTGTTTCTGTTTATTCTCTTGTTTTAAAGAATAAAACAAACCTCGTCGTTGGAACGGATTCATACGCTGCGCCCACTACATACTGCGAAGTTTTCGAGCCAATGTATCTTTTGGCCCAGCAACAATAATGACGTCTCCGATTTCCAATTGTTTTTCCAAATCAGGGGCTTTAATCAGGTTAGGTCCACGTTTAAAGCCGAGAACTTGAACATCAGCTTCTTTACACAAATGAAGATCTGAGAGCGACTTTCCTAAAAACTTATGCCCAATGACGATTTCGGTCATAGCTAATCCACTACCTAACTCTATAAACTCTAGCACTCGTTTATCTAGCATCTTACGGGCAATACGGATCCCCATGTCTCGCTCAGGTAAGATAACGTGGTCAGCTCCTATCTTAGTTAATATTTTGGCATGGAACTTATCGTTAGCTTTAACCCACACAGCTTTAGTACCTGTCTCTTTAACCACCAGTGTTGTGAGTATGCTAGCATTTACATCTGCGCCAATAGACACCATAACCATGTCATATTCATCAAGACGTAACTCAGTTATCGTTTCTTCATTAGTACAGTTAGCGACAATCGCCTGTGAAACAAAACTAGCAGCCTCTTTGACTCGTTCTTCGTTTAGGTCAACGGCGAGAACTTGAGCCCCTGAGCTTTGTAGCTCTTTACAAACTGATAGGCCAAATCGACCTAACCCAATGACTGCAAACTGTTTATCACTCATCTTAAATCCTACTTTGAACAGTACAAACCTGTACTACAATGATCAGATCAGTCTGCTCCTTACCATTATATAAATCAAATATATGATTTATATTTAACTGTACTATGACTTAGTACTTCCCCAAGGAGCT
Source organism: Vibrio makurazakiensis (assembly GCF_050337375.1). NCBI lineage: Bacteria > Pseudomonadati > Pseudomonadota > Gammaproteobacteria > Vibrionales > Vibrionaceae > Vibrio > Vibrio makurazakiensis. Next base: position 17,307 of record NZ_JAKJSW010000036.1, read on the forward strand.
GAGATATTCGTTACTTCATTTAGCTCTAATCACTTGATTTATAAAGGTAGAGAACAACGTTAATTTCTGCTAATTTCGACTTCATAATTTTTGCGGCAGTACACACTATGAATGACCTGATAGCTCAGATTCAAACTTATATGAACACCCATAATAACGAGTGGGGGTATAACGTCCTTTTCATCACAATAGCGAGTTTTTTCGCTTGGATAGCGTGGCGTATCATTCAAGGTCGCTTAACTGTTCTTGCCGAAAAAACCCCTTTTCATTGGGATGACTTACTATTAGATGCACTAAAAGCACCAGTTAGCACTCTCATTTGGTGTTGGCCTGCAACCGTTTCTCTCGGCTTTGTATTACAAGATCAAATGGGTGCCAAGATTAATTGGTTAAGTACGCTCAAGCTCATTTTAGTCATAAGCATCTTTGTTTGGATCACGATGCGACTGATCAACAACATTGAAGGCTATATTCTCGATAGCAAGAAGCGAGATGAAACGACCGTTCAAGCCATAGCAAAAGTTGCGCGATTGTTTTTCTTAGTGATTGGTGCTCTGACGATCATGCAAGCCTTTGGTTTAAGCCTGTCAGGTCTGCTAACTTTTGGTGGTGTAGGTGGTTTAATAGTTGGTTTAGCCGCTAAAGATTTGTTATCTAACTTCTTTGGCGGAATGATGATTTACTTTGACCGCCCATTCAAGGTTGGTGATTGGATACGCTCGCCAGATCGTAATATCGAAGGCACAGTAGAGCGCATAGGCTGGCGCATGACCATCATTCGTACATTCGACAAAAGACCGCTATATGTGCCAAATTCGGTATTCAGTAATATTGTGGTCGAGAACCCATCGCGCATGTTAAATCGACGTATCTATGAAACGATTGGCTTGCGATATCAAGATGCCGATAAGCTAGATGACATAGTCAATCAAGTAAAAGAAATGTTGGAGAATCATCCGGATATTGATGCCAAGCAAACATTAATTGTTAACTTTAATGCCTTTGGTAATTCGTCTTTAGATTTCTTTATCTATACATTTACTAGAACCGTGAATTGGGTGAGATTCCACGAAGTAAAGCAAGACGTGTTGCTTCAAGTTTTAGATATTGTAAAAAGTAACAGCGCTGATATCGCTTATCCAACACAAACACTAAAAGTTGAGCCTCAGTCTCATGGACTAGAGCTTTCGCACCAAGACAGATAATCAAGCAGACAATAGCAGGACTCTGATACTATAGGTTTAACAACACCTCGAAGCCTCTATTATTATGATCTTACCTGTCATTTTGGCGGGCGGCACTGGTAGCCGCCTTTGGCCTTTATCCCGTGAACTCTACCCAAAGCAATTCTTAAACGTAGCTGGTGAATCCTCTATGCTACAACAAACGCTTTCTCGCCTATCAGGGCTAGACGTTCACGCCCCCTTGATCATTTGTAATGAAGAGCATAGGTTTATTGCCGCAGAACAAGTGCGCTCGGCAGGGTTTAAACATTYAGGTATCTTACTGGAGCCTGTTGGACGTAATACCGCTCCGGCTATCGCCTTAGCTGCATTTTATGCCAAAAGTCGATATCCAGATGAAGACGTTACATTGCTAGTTCTTTCCGCCGATCATCATATTTCCGATATATCTGCGTTCCAACATTCTGTCCGAAATGCACTTCCCTACGCTCGTAAAGATAGACTAGTCACTTTTGGAATCACACCAACAAAAGCAGAAACTGGCTATGGTTATATCAAGCAAGGAAACAAGCTAGATAGTGGATCAGAGACTCAAGCAGGTATATTCGACATAGAAAGCTTTGTTGAAAAGCCAGACAAAACCAACGCACAGCGCTACCTTGATTCTAAGGACTACCTTTGGAACAGTGGGATGTTTTTGTTCAAGGCATCTCAATACCTGAATGAACTAGAAATCTACTCACCAGCCATATTCAACGTATGTAGCACCGCAGTACAATCCTATACTAGCGATCTAGATTTTATTCGTATCAATAATGAGCAATTTAAGTTATGTCCAAGTGACTCTATAGACTACGCCGTAATGGAAAAAACAAGCCACTCAATTGTGGTCTCTATGAATGCTGGGTGGAATGATATTGGCTCATGGTCGGCGCTTTGGGAGGTCAGCCCAAAAGATCACAGCGGTAATGTGGCTGAAGGCGATGTCATTTGCGTTAACTCGAAAAATAACTACATCCATTCTGAAAACAAATTGGTAGCAACAGTAGGGATAGATGATCTGATAGTTGTAGAAACAAAAGATGCAATTTTGGTTTCAACTAAAGATCAAGTTCAGAATGTGAAAGACATTGTTAAAGAGCTATCTTTCGCGAACAGAAGTGAACACCTTCACCATAGAGAGGTTTATCGCCCTTGGGGAAAATATGACGTTATCGATAGTGGGAAACGAGATCGAGTGAAAAGGATCACCGTAAAACCGGGGCACAAACTGTCCTTGCAAATGCACCACCATAGAGCTGAGCATTGGGTAGTGGTAGCAGGAATCGCGAAAGTAAAAAATGGAGAGAAAACCCTATTAATTAGTGAAGACCAATCCACGTATATACCGCTTGGCCACATCCATAGTTTAGAAAACCCTGGTTTAATTCCACTAGAAATGATTGAAGTGCAAACAGGCAGTTACCTGAGCGAAGATGACATTATCCGTTATGATGACCACTATGGTCGAGCCGATCATAATGAATAGCATCGTCGTAAAACAGTAGTTTCACAACTCAAAAATTTAAATTTAGAATGAAAAACTCGGAGTCATTAATGAATGTTCGCCCAACGTTAACATGTTTCRAAAACAACGATATTCGGGGCATCATTGATGACGAAATTGATAATGACATCGCTTATAAAATCGGAAGAGCTTTTGGTATTTACTTACTTGAAGATCTTGCTAAATCAACGATAAATAAAGAACAACAAATTGAAGCTGCATCAAAATCTGTTGCCATTGGCAGAGACAATCGACTCACCTCAGAATCGTATAAAAATTCGTTGGTTGACGGGTTACTAGATTCAGGACTCGATGTTGTCGACCTAGGTATTACAGGAACTGAACAAGTCTATTTTTCTGTCCAAACTTTAAAGACACTTGGTGGACTTCAAGTTACCGCTAGTCACAACCCAATCAATTATAACGGTATGAAGTTGGTTGGTAGGAATGCGAAACCTATTAGTAAAAATACGGGTCTTAGTGATATACAAAAGCTTGTAGAAGCTGGGATCTTTTTAGAAGTTACGCAACGAGGATCTCTCGTAGTTCCTCCTAACGACCTACTTCTCACTAGCAATAACCAGTATATAAAGCACCTGCTCAGCTACGTTACCCCTTCGAATATCACCCCTCTAACTATTGTGGTCAATGCAGGCAATGGTGTAGCAGGCATAGTTTTAGATCAGCTCGAAGCTCAATTCAACACACTGAACATCCCAGTAAAATTAATCAAAATCCATCATAAGTCCGATGGAACCTTTCCAAATGGTATCCCCAATCCACTGCTACCAGAATGCCGTCAAGCTACTAGCAATGCTGTGAGAGAGAATCAAGCCGATTTTGGTGTTGCATGGGATGGAGATTTCGACCGCTGTTTCTTGTTTGATGAGAAAGGACAGTATATTGAAGGTTACTATATCGTAGGGCTACTCGCAGAAGCATTTTTAAAGAAAGAGCCCCACTCAACCATACTTCATGATGCAAGACTGATTTGGAATACGATTGATATCGTCGCCCAAAATAATGGAATAGCACGTATGGTGAAAGCTGGGCACTCGTTGATCAAAGAGAAGATGCTAGAGTTTGATGCTGTCTACGGGGGAGAGATGAGTGCCCATCATTATTTCAGAGATTTTGGGTATTGTGATTCTGGTATGATCCCATGGTTGCTTATCTCAGAGTTAGTATCTCAATCCCAGAAAAGCCTCACTAAAATTACTCAAGGTTATATAGAGAAATACCCATCTTCTGGTGAGATAAACAGAAAAGTCGAAGACGTTGATAAGGTAATGTCTAAAGTTCTAGAAACATATAAAAGCGGAACGGTCGACCAAACAGACGGGATTAGTATCGACATGGGGGATTGGCGATTCAACCTACGAAAGTCTAACACCGAACCTTTGCTAAGACTGAACGTTGAGTCTAAAGGTTGTTACACACTTATGCAGCAACGCACTCAACAGTTGTTGTCGTTATTGAATGAGTGACAAAGCGAATTGTCACCTAGCTCGCTGTAAAGCGATGCGCTAATTAAATACGAAAATGGCGTGCCCCTAGGGGCACGCCATTTTACAAATCTATATCTACATTTCTAAGCAGTAACGCTGCGACTAATTTAATTGCATTGCTGTGTAAGTTTCATTAATGACACCACTTCCCTTACGTTTTTTCATCGTAACTTTTACGCTTCTTCGCGCATCAGCCACATCGTAACGAATCGCTTGCCCTAGGAATTTATCATTACGCTTAGTGTCTCGAGCGTCCAACTTTATTGTTTTATTGCCTCGATTAACTTTGCAACGGTAATCCCAATCTTTACTGCCATCTTTAACATCGAGCAAAATCCATTGATTCGATTTTCCCGAGCTTACTTTGATCGCACGAGGTTTTTTATCAGTAGCGAGAGATAAACCAGCCTTGCAAAGCTGTTCTGGGGTAAAGCCTTGAGCGGCCTGAACTTCTGGTGTAGAAAAACTACCTATAGCGACAAGAGTAAAAGCTGACAACGTAGATTTGAAACCCATAATATTGATACCCGAATAACTGAACGTTGTTTTATTAAAACGCAAAGGTACGGCGTACTCAATAATAAAAGTTAGAATAGTTCAAGCTCAGCTTAATCGTCTTACCCAGCTTTTAGCCGACCTTTCAAGTATCTCAAACGCGGCTTCAAATGCTATTCGATCTTTCATATAAGGGTCATTAATCAAATTATCACCTAGCCACTGCCCAAATAGTAATGTTTTACTTCTAGCCGTTGGCGCGATCTTGCATACTTGCTCGACATGATCTCGTTCCATGACCAGAATTAAGTCATATTGTGCGCAAAGTGCCTCGGTAAGCTGCTTTGCTTTATGGGTATTTAGTTCAATTCCATTCAGCTTCGCGACATCAACAGCATGTTGAGCAGCCGATTCACCAACCAAGCCACTTCTCTCTGTTAATATTCCAGCTGAACAAATTTTTTTATCTGGTAAAAGCTTGATTAACAACCCCTCCCCCATAGGAGAGCGACAAATATTTCCCATACACACAACCAAGATTTTATTAAACATTATTCTCTCTAGGCTTTTCAATTCTTACTGACATATGTTTACTTGCAACAGCTAGCACCAATATCAAAATAAAAGTGAGAGCATTGGCCGGAGGCTGAAGATTGAAATCTACAGAAATATGAATCAGCATACCCAAAATAGCCATAATGCAGCCAAGCCCTGTTCCTTTTAGGGTTCGGCTATTACGCGTTCTCATTGATGAAAACGCCATCCACAATGCATATAATACTGTTGCACCAAGCATTAAAGTTGCGGGGATTCCAGCTTCGGAAGCAAATTGAACATACTCATTATGAGCATGATCGTAAAAGCCAACATTGTATTGAGTATAACTAGGAAATGTCGAATAAAAGCTCCCCATCCCCGTGCCAGTGATAGGGTAATCCTTAATAATTTCAAGGCTCCATTCTACTACTTGATCTCGGGTTTCCGCTTCTATTGATGTCGTTTCAAGTCTTTCTTTCACTTTACCGAGACCGAAAACTGTCCCCACAACTAATGTGTCGATAGCCAAAATACTAACGATCATAACTGTGAGTGCGCGAGGGCGATCTTTATAGAACGCCAAAGCTAACAAACCGGCTACAACCGTTGTTATAAAAAATGCTGTATTTCCCATCCGTGAACGAGTCATTACAAGCGCTATGACCATAATCACCAAACACAATCTAATGATCATTTTCGAAGAAAGCATAGCGGTAACCCAGCGTTTGATTCTGACATCCCAAGAACCAGACTCGCTGGCATGCAATTGAGAAACGATCAAACCAACTCCTAGTGACAAAGAAAGCATGAGATAGTTAGCTAGGTGGTTCTTGTAAACAAAAGTTCCGGTTGCTAGACCTTTTTCTTCGAAACTGAATAGTAAGCTTGTTTCTAATCCGAGCAGAACTGTCATTGCACCATAGAAAGCTTGAAAAGTGCCACTGGCAACGACTATCGTCAAAATCCATTTGATGCGATTAACAGTGTTAATGAGCAACACAGCGTTCAAAGCAAATAGGAAGTAACTCAAGCCTTTTAAAAAGCTGAGGTAAGTTAAGTGTCTATCTAAGGAAATAGAAGTACTTTCAAGACCAAGGGAGTTGAATATCAAATAAGCATTCGGGGAAATAACAGACAACCATTCCGCAGGTAAGGGCTGAGACTGAATGAWAACCCACACTTGAAATACGCCAAGTGGAATCAAAAGCCACTTGAATCGCTTAACTCTATGCCATGGTAAGTCAAACTTATACGAAACTAGCAATGTGATAGATTGAAGAGCAATCCACATTTCGGCAACCGAAAGCGCCCACGTGCGATTGCTCGCTAACGGTATGGGCAACCAACAAATCAAAATGAGGAAACTAATTAAACACGCCTGTTCTAACTTAATCATAGCAATCTAAATGTTATCCAATATAAGTAAAAAGAAAGCCCAAACATTGTTTGGGCTTTATTTAGATGGAAGATCTCGAACATTTAACTGTTTGAGATACCGCCGCCATTTCCGCCATTTCCACCAGTTACTGGAGCGGTCGGAGTCGGTACTGAGTCAACGATACCAGCAGCCGTTGCTTCCAAAACTTCAGCAAGGTCAATACCAGCAATCAAAGCAGCTTCCGTGATCGTAATATTTGAAACTCCTGCAAGTCTCGCAACTTCGGCTATCTGAGAAGCTGACTCAGGCAAAGCTGAAACTGCAGCCAAAATTATTTGCTCTGCTGCCTCTGGCAATATTTCCAAAGACTTCGACACAATAGCAACGACATCCTCAGGGCTTTGTGTCAAAACACTTGTTACAACAGTCGATACAAGTTCGGGAAACTGAAGAAGAAGATCCTCTATCAGCTCAACTGACGACAAGTTACTTTGAGCCATATATGTTTCAAGTCGAGTTGATTCTTGTTCAGTATTCGCATGACTTGGAGCCGTCGATAAAAACAGCAGTGATGCAAAACTTACCGACAACAACTTTATTCTCATATAACCTCCTACATGAATTAAAAAACCGCACTAATTAAAAAATAAGATTTAAGCGGCACTGTACTAAAGGGGAAGCTTCCTCAGAAAACTCAAGAAGTTCATGAAAGTTKCCCCACCAATAATTCCGAGAGTATTGGTTAACATATCATCGAACGAAAACTGCCGACTTAGGCTAAAAAGCTGTGAGAGCTCGTCGATTGACACTAAAATCAAAACGAATAAGACTAAGTAGTTAGTAATAGGAAGTGGGCTAGATCGATAATTGGGCGGAGTGACCCAGACGGCAGTCAACCCCAATAAAAAACTAATGACGAAGTGCAATACAATGTCTCCGCCCAATAAGGTTTCCAAAGCTAAAACAGGCGAAGAAAAAGTATCGAACGTCTTCGCCAAGGATGCAATAGAGCCGATGGAAATGACTACAATCAGTACATAAAGTCGAGTACTAAAAAATGAATGCATTACTTACATGCCTTCATATTCAGACCGTTAAAAGTTGCGATACCACAAGGTAGCCCCTTATTTGGTATTGTGGAAATTATCACGTTCAAATCCGCACGACTTAAACCAAACTTTTGATATTCCAAGAAAAATCGAGCAGCAGTCGTTCTCTCTTCTACATCTAGATCATTCCAATATTTAAARTACAACTCAAGGGTAGCTAATGCAGTGGAACGCTCGTAAGGACCGTAGACTTGAGCGTAACTCAGATATTTTTGGATATCGGAGATAGAACGATTTTTAGCACTAAGTCTTCGAGCTTGTTGAGCATAAGAATCACTCCAAGTAGGTCGTAACCCCATAGACAAAGATTCAAAATTGAGTGCTGCTTTCAGTAATAAAGGATCACTAATTGGTATTTCTATTCCGCTATTAGAATATCCTTTCCAAGTATAAACAGATGCAGCAAGAGACATGTAGTAAGGATGGCGACTGTCCCAAAGAATCATTTTATTTGTAGAGTCCAGAACCGAATCTATCTCTTGGGCTTCGGCTCCATTGAGAGAGAGATCTCGAAGAGATTTTTCTACAGATAGGGAGTACATACTGGCCAAATATCCTTGAAGGCCAGAAAAAGCAAGGTAAATGCTTATAATGATAATAAAAGTAGTGCCTAATCGACCTAACATAAATCACCTAGCCCTATATAAATCGAGGTACAATCACATAGGAACATTGAATATTTCTCTATTAATTACATTACGCCAAACATTATATGAGTCATCACTTATATGAAGCCCATCGCTTGTATGAATAGTAATTTTCTGACTGTTTAATTCACGATTAAGATCGATATAAGTATAACCAAAACTCGCATTACTCTCTTCCAAGTACCTATTAAACAGGTCAATCTGATTATTATCCCTTTTAAACTCACTGGAGTTCAAAATGGAGTAAACATAAATATCACAATCACAAATAGATAGGTTTCGTATGATTTTCTCAAAGTTTTCACTAAACTTCGCTAAATTAACACTACGCCCTATATCATTTACACCGATCATCAGCATCACTTTAGATGGCAATGATAGATCATATTCCTTAATTCTGTATAACAGCGTTGAGGTTGTCTCACCAGGAATACCAAGGTTAATCGTATCTAAATCAGGAAAGTGTTCTTTAAGGTGAAAGTTTGAAGTTATGCTGTCACCAATAAAAATCATATTCCCTTTTAACTCTAATTCATTAAGATATTCTACTCTCTTTAAGTAGTGTGTCGACTTAGCGGGGTCTGGAGTTATCACTATTCGAATAAGCCCTAGCGTAGGGTAGTAAACATATGGAATCATATATATAAGAAAAATAGATATGAAAAAAATAACTGGATATCTCACTGGAAAATGACCTGACTAGAATCCCAATGGTTTTTAGAGAATAGCCATTCATTACCATATACAGAAAGATGGTCTCGATCAGAATAAAATAACCTTTCCTGTTCGCTATAAATACCAACATTTGACACGAACTTAAATGGGTCAAAAAACTCCCCCCCACTATTCAACACTACTTTTTTAATTTCATCATTGTAGATTGGGTAACTATCTGAAAGCTCAATTGCATCACTACAACTGATGTTTATGTTTTTGCAGTTAAACAGTTTTGCTGGATTTTCGTTAAGTAGTGGAGGTTGAGCTAACACAACGACTCGCTGTCCCTTCTCCACAGAACGACTGACTAAAGCTTCTAAACTAGACAAAATTTCTTGGTTTTTGTAAGAACTATCCCACCTAAATGCAATGAGGAGTAGATCAGCAGATGGCTGAGCATCAATAAACGCATCATTTACCATCTTACATTTCGACGTGTTCTTGTTCATGTTGCATCCGCCTGATGCAAACAGGCTAACTTTATAGTCGAACTTTTCTGCCATTAAGGAAACATATTTGAAATAGTGTTCAGCATGGCTGTTACCATAAAACACGATTTTCTTTTCACCATCTAGCTTACCACCTCTACAGTCCAAATTGACTAAGGACGGACAAGCCCCTTTGTCGATATGATTAAACTGATAGTTAGCATCAACCAAAGGAGAAGAGTACCTTTCTGGTAGGCCATTGTTCATTACTACAATAGTGCAAACCAAAGCTACGGCTGTACTAGGAAGTACAAAATAGAAACTAGTTATCTTCAAAGAAGATAACTGAGCGAACCTTGCCGGCTTTTCTATAACATAATAAGAAAGCAAGCTAATGAAAATGATGACCAATACTGCTAATAGTTCGGTAGAAAAAGAAAGATCAGAACTGTTCCCATCGGTATTCAATACATACCTAAAAAATGCTAGTACAGGCCAGTGAAATAGATAAATTGAGTAAGAAAGCAACCCGACATAAACAAGGTAACGATGCGAAAGTAGTTTATTTACAACAGTACCACGACTATTAAGGATAACAAATATTGGAAGGCATAAAGCTAAAGCCCAAAAACCAGGAAATACAAAGGATTTATCGACATAAAACATCAGGAATAAAACAATAATAGAAGACAAAAAAGACAGAACGTTTGATTTATTGTCTGCGATTAATTCTTTATACTTCAAAATCGCCAGTATTGAACCGAGCAGTAACTCCCCCATTCTGGATAGAATTAAATAATAACTAACTGCCGAAAAACTTTCACTCCGTGACATACACTCGGCCAAGACAAAACTAATGCATGCCATAAATACCAAAATAGACACGCTTCTATTTCTGATAAATTTAAATATTAAAACCAATAATATTGGAAGTATAAAATAGTATTGTTCTTCTACTGACAGTGACCATGTGTGTAAGAGTGGCCATTCACTAGAATCACTAGAAAAATAGTCTCCAGTTCTTATTGAATACTGCATGTTTGATGCAAAAAATAGGACCGACAGTGCAGATATCGCTACTTTATAGAAATCATAGGGAAGTAAAACAACATAACCGACAGCAAGGACCAATGCCACCATAAAAAACAAAGGTGGAAAAATTCTTTTAGCTCTTCGGATGTAAAAATATTTATAGCTAAATGTCCCCTTCTCTACATCTTTATATATAATACTTGTAATAAGAAAGCCTGATATAACAAAGAAAATATCGACCCCTAGGAACCCTCCAGGTAAGTATAATGGGTCTATATGAAATATTACGACAGCAATCACAGCGATCGCTCTCAACCCGTCGATATCGGGACGATAATTAATTTTTGACATAATAAATCTAATCGATAAGGCTATTAACGTATGTTACCAATGAGTCTCGCTCTGGTGTTTCAAGTCCGTTTGATGGGCATAAATCATTTACACGAGAAAGTAGATCTCGTAATGTTGATTCATCTTGCGCTACATATACGCCAGCGACATTAGAGAACGACTTTAATGTATCCATCTGGTGATCATTCCTATGTTCACCAAACTTACTTAAACGAGGAAAAATAATAATTGGTTTTTTCAGCCTAAGACAATTAATTATCGACCCCATTCCTGCGTGAGATATGATCACAGATGAAGCCTTAAACATTTCATCTACGCTATCTGGTTCCATAACATCGTGAAACTTCATGCATTTAGGTTGGTACTTCCCGCTACCTACTTGAGCGACGATTTCTAAATTTAGATCTGCTGCCATGTTGTCCACAGTGCTCACTAAGCGATCAAATGGAAGCTGAGTCCCAACGGTTAAGAAAATCATATAAGCCTTCCATAGTATTTATTACCAGACGACTGTGAAACGTCTTTCCATTGAGAGATAACATTGGCTCCAATCTTCTGAGCAATGGCTCCCGACATTGACAACTTTCTAGAATTTGCAATGCTGTCAATCCATACGACTTTCTTGCGAAACAATTTGCTTACAAAAATCATCACTAGACCAGGTGCGGCACCGGTCGTAACGACTAGATCAGGCATTTCTTTCCTTAAAACTTTATAACATTGCCAAGCAACCTGAAAAGCTTTGTAGAAATCATCTCGACTAAAATCTGTAATTGAGTAATATTTTTTCGCTGTAATAAATTTGGGCATTTCACTATACGTACCTACAACAACGGTTTGATGCTCTTGTAAGCATTCGGCCAACAGACTCAACTGAACAAAATGTCCGCCAGGGGAAGCTAGTAATAATACTTTTTTACGACTCATAATCTTAAATCCATTTAATTTAACGTGCGCTGATAAACATCCTGATTGGCATTTTATATTTAACAACATAATRGATACCGACTAGCGATTTTCTTATTAAGTAGAAAGCGTACATTGGGTGTAATTTCACATTTTTTCTTAAAGCCTTAAACGCGCCTTGGAAGTAACGGTGTTTGGTTGAATTATCTTTATCTTGGTGGCCAACTAACGCACTATTAATGAATATGGACTTCCTTGCTTTACTGTAAGCACGTAGTGAGAAATCAAGATCTTCTCCTCCATTATTTGGGGATCCAATACCAAGAGATTCGTCAAAAAAGTGGTGCGTATCTACCAATTTTTTTCGAGAAAATAAGGTGACAGACGAACCGAAACTAATTAACTCCTTAACCGACAAGATTTTTATATTTTTCTGGTTTAGCTCGGTCGTCTCGTTCGCGTATCGGCAAACGAGAAGATCAAGTTCCGTGCTTTCATCAAATACTTTTAATATACTAGAAAGACAATTATCGGGATACCAACAATCATCATCAGGAAAAGTCACAAGATCACAACTTTCAAAAAGCCCGGTTTCTATTGAGTATTTAAGTAACTTGTTCCGTGCCTTTGATAATGAGATAACTTCTGCAGAATAAATAACAAAGCAGTCTGATTTGACTTTATCTATTTCTTCTTGGTAAAACTCTTGACTCCCTTGAAGAAGAATAACTAGTGAATAAGATACTTTTTGATTTTTGCAAGAATCAATCATTGATAAAACGTCACTAATATTTTCATCGTTTAATATACATGTCGACATCATTAGGATATTCATAATTAGTGACTCTTTTTATTCGTAATATAGTATTTTGCCATCCGACCTGCCACGTAAAAACTTCGACTAGTTATCACATCGGATAAAAGCTTGGGTAAACCAATACTCCTTGCGTTATATACATAGGCTTGACACCTAAGCAAAGAAGATTGACGTTTTAAAAGGCTATATTTTCCAGATATTCTACCTAATGATGAAAGGTGCTTATCTACTCTTGGGCTGCTGATTCTTTCATGAGGATGACTTTTATCGAGAACGTAATTATAGCAACCAGTATTCTTTAGGCATGTCCCTTTATAACTAGATAATATATTTATCCACATATCAAGATCTTGCCAAGACTTTAGCCCTTCATCATATTTCACCGTATTACTGAAAGTACTCCTTAATGTGAATATTTGGTTACCTACAGAGTTTGCTACCATTATATCTTCAAGGTGACTATATTCCTTTGTCGACGATTTTATGAAATTTTCAACACCCAATTTTATCGATTTATTTGAATATAACCCGATAACATTTTCACCTAGAGTGTTCCATTCATTAATAAAGTCACTAATACGACTCGGCAAAAAATAGTCGTCATCGTCTAGGCCTGTAACAAATTTCCCAGTCGCTATTTCAATCGCGCGATTCCGAGAGTGACATGCACCTCTATTCTTAGTATTTCTTAAGTAGACGACTCTATCATCTTCATTGACCATCGTTTTCATAATAGTCTCTGTACCATCAGATGAGTTATCATCAACGACTATGACTTCAAGGTTCTTATGGCTTTGCCCTAGTACCGAGTTTATAGCTCTTATTAATAAATCTTTTCTATTGTAGGTTGGTATATATATGGAAACCTTATCCTGAATTGCTGTGTTGTTCATTATTCGACTCACGAAAGTTTATGTACTTTAAAAGTAAAGCCAGAGGCACGAAGGATTGAAGTGTACTTAATGAGTTATCAAAGACAGTTAGTATAAAAAACCCAAAAAACATATATCTCAAGAATCGCCTCGTTCTATAACTGGACAGCTTGTATGTTTTCAAGTAAACACTAAATATATTAGTAAAAAAAACAACAACCCCTACTATCCCCAATTCAATATAGAATCTAATAAATTCATTGTGAGGCACTGTGAATAGATAAAGATTAAATTCCTTAACACCTTCCGTAATTTGAGTGATAGCTCCTAAGGTTCCACCAAAAAAATTGCTTCCTTGAATTTGATTAAGGAAGTATTCCCAGGCAAACTCCCTACCTGACAAATTAATTCCTCCACCACCTTCAAATGTACTCAGCTTAGTACGTTCAATTATTGACATTACAAACTTGGCAATAACTAACATTGCAAGTGGAGACATTATGATTAGCTTTGTCGCAATACTCTTATATCGAACAAACTTTAATAATAAAACCATTGGTATCAGAGCTGCGATTAAAGGTCCCCGACTTCCAGACAATAAAAGTAGAATGAATGAAAAAGAAAGAAGAAACAGGTTTAACCTATTTGACGAATAGCTTTCATATACTAAAAAAACAACAACAAAATACATTAGAAATGCAAAGTGAGCACTAGAAAGCCCCGCACCAAACCTACCATTAGAACTACTAATAGGAACGTTAAAAACTAGGTTAGCCATCAAAGAAAAGATAACCATGAAAATGGGTAAAAGAACAAAAGCTGTTGATAAAGATCGTATACGAGGCCCAAAATCCACCATTAAAATAACGTATAAGAGACTAAACCCGACTAAAGCTTTAATAAACACTGATAGTTTGACACTTCCGTAGTTTTGATCTGATAAAAGATAACAAAACACTGAAATTCCAATATAAACAAAAAAGTTTGCTCTATACTTATTATCAAAACCCAAGTTAATTATTAATGCAATACAAGTAAACAGCAATACTGACTTTTGAACAAGGTGAGCATTTGGTATATATCTTGAGCTTATTCCTAGAACAAAAAATAGAAAAACCACTCCAATGATGACATTGACTTTGTACTGTTTAAGTTCTTTTATGCTACTTATGTACATTAATAACTACCGAAATGTTCATAAAGGGTAAATTAGGATTTCAAAGTTTTAAAAAGTAGTTCTAGATTTCGCTTCAAAAGCAGGACTTCTATTTGAACTCTAAAAACTTTGCCTTTCCCATAGAAGTAATTTCCAATAGTTACATTGCTAAATTCTATAACTAATAATGAAATAACCGCACCAATTAGCCCATAATTACTAACAAGGATATATGTTAAGAACACACTAAAAAAGGCAGTAATGGCAACTTTATTCAAAATGTACCTACCGGATGAGTCAAGTACACTCACATATCGGTTTGTAATAAATCCCAAACAACTGAAAAATGAAGATAGTGCCATAATTGGTAGAATATCAACAAGTTCCATGTACTTGTCACCCAGAATTAAGTCAACGATAGACCCAGCTAGCATATAGATAAATAGCAGGATAGGGAAAGACGACATAAACATAACAAAGTATGTCAATGTATATAGTTCATCTTTACTTTTTTTGTTCGCATGTGTTAAAAAAGAAGTACCGATAGAAAGGGGGATAAATATCCATGATGCTGAAAGAACAACGCCTATACTATAAATTCCAACATCTTCAAAACTTGATATCTCTTTTAAGAAAATTTCATTAGACTTGCTATATATGTAWACAAGTAGGCTAGATAAGAAAAACAATCTTCCTATAGAGTAATACTCTTTCCTTACTTCTGATTTCTCAATGTCTATATTATGAATGTCATTAATTAGAGCTCGATGCTTCAATGAATAAATTACTAAACCTTCAACTAGGAGAGGGACAATAAACCACCATACATTAAGACCAAGCAGTACAAATATGGTTCTGAAGCTCATTGAAAGGAGTTTTGCTTTCATCGAGGCTGTAGCATTCAACTTTGATTTTAGGGAACCATTTAGGTAAAACTGGTAGATATCAATGCCTAAAAAAACATTTGACAAGCATATAAGTGATACAAGCAAAGCATCTTCAAATTCTAATGAAGAAAACAAATAAATAGATAATGCGAACCAGGTTAATATATAAAACAGCAGCC
>NZ_JAKJSW010000196.1:0-7900 GCF_050337375.1 Vibrio makurazakiensis
GCATTAGTACCTGTAGTAGCACAACTAAATGGCTCTGGCCGTCAGGTAAAGATCCCTTTWGAGATCCAACAAGGTATTACACTCGCATTAATCATGTCGATACCAATCGTTGTTGTGTTACTTCAAACCACCTTCATCTTAAACTTGATGGACATTGAGCCACTGATGGCGGAAAAAACCAACGGTTATATGAATGCGGTAATGTTCGCTGTTCCGGCATTTTTACTGTTCCAGACGTTAAGAAGTTTCACCGATGGTATGTCATTAACTAAGCCTGCAATGTACATCGGCTTCTTCGGCTTACTACTTAACATCCCTTTAAACTGGATGTTCGTTTACGGCGAATTAGGCGCACCTGCACTGGGTGGCGTTGGCTGTGGCGTTGCAACGGCAATTGTATACTGGATTATGTTTGCGCTGCTTCTTAGTTACGTAATTACTTCAAAGCGTTTGGCTAAGATTAATATTTTTGGCGAGTTTCATAAGCCTGAGTTAAAGGCACAAGTTCGCCTTTTCAAACTAGGCTTCCCTGTAGCGGCTGCTATTTTCTTTGAGGTGACCTTATTTGCTGTCGTAGCCCTATTGGTTGCGCCGTTAGGTTCCCTGATAGTTGCTGCGCACCAAGTTGCGATTAACTTCTCTTCTTTAATTTTCATGCTACCAATGAGTATTGGCGCGGCTGTGAGTATTCGTGTAGGTCATAAACTCGGTGAGAACGACACTGAAGGTGCAAAGATCGCAACTCACGTTGGCGTAATTGTTGGGCTTTCCACTGCGTTAATCACTGCGGCACTGACTGTTCTTTTCCGTGAACAAATTGCGCTACTCTACACCGAGAACCGCACAGTAATTACAATCGCGATGCAGTTGTTATTATTTGCTGCAATCTACCAATGTACAGACGCTATTCAAGTTATTGCAGCAGGTGCATTACGTGGCTATAAAGATATGCGTTCAATCTTCAATCGAACGTTTATTGCTTATTGGTTACTAGGATTACCATCAGGTTACATTTTAGGTATGACAGACTGGGTTGTTGAGCCAATGGGAGCGCACGGTTTCTGGATTGGATTCATTCTAGGACTATCAGCAGCAGCAATCATGCTAGGCTTACGTTTACATTGGATGCATAAACAAGAAGATTCGATTCAGCTCGAATTCGCTAGCCGCTAAAAGCAAGCAACCATAGCTAATGATCATGTGGATTATTCACTGAGTGGGCTTTAGAGCCCACTCAGTGGTTTTCCCTCTCGCGAACAAACCGAGCAAATTTGGGAATGCCGTTTTGAGTTAACCCGTTATAGCGAAATGTTATTGTGCTTCCTATCTCAGGAGGAGACAGTCGCTTAGCATCAGTAAAACCACTTCCAATGTAAAACTCTTCACCACTTTCTAATCGAACTAACACAGAACCCATCATCCCTTTGTATTTACCTGTTCCTGGCTTATAACCAATCACTAACGCTTCAGAGTCATGATGTCGCTTTAGTTTCAATAGATCATTACTTCTGCCCGCTTGATACCGGCTCGATACCTTACGCAACATTAAGCCTTCACCATTATCGAAATCGATATTGTCTAATTCAAAAAATAGCTCTTGTTCACTCTGTATGGGAGTGTGTTCGATGTACTTAATATGCGGTTCATTGATCGAATTGACCCAGTGAATGATATTGTAATAGCGCTTTTGATAATCCCCTGCCGCACCAGGCATATCAAACAACATGAAGTCTATTTTTTTCCACGCTTCATCTGTTGGTGTTTTATCTAATACTGTTGTTTGAACTAGATGAAAATTACCCCTCCCTGCCCACAGCTCGCCTTCGACTTTAAGTTCAGGCAATTTCTCAATAAACCAACGGGGTGCATATATTCTATTCCCATTTCTAGTAAACAGATTTTCACCATCCCAGACCGCTCGAATCCCATCCAACTTTTCACTACGCCAATACTGAGTGATATCGATGCCTTGTTCATACCGGTTCGCTAGGACTAAATCTTCTGGAGGTAACTGAGGGTAATCTGCATAGCTAGGGATAGAAAAAGTCATAACGATAGCAATGGCTATTTTAGTGAGTTTCATCGCGGTCATATCTCAGTAAATACAGTCCCTCATTTGTATCACTTTCAAACTGCCTATTAAGTTTGCTTTTATAACTATGCGATCCAATTTGAGTTATCCCATTTGTATTCACTTCCCTTGTCCAAATTTTACGAGTTACCTCTAATTTCATACCTATCAAATCAATTCTCAAAATAGGAAATCCAATTTTTCAAATTGAGAACTGGAAAAGCACAAACTTAAGCCATTGATAATAAGTAATTATTTATCTGGCACGGTTTCTGCTCTTTACTATTCATACATACAAGGAGATAGACCCATGGAACTACGTAAAGTTGAAGTAAGCAAAGACATTCTGACTCTAAGCATCTTTGGTGATTTAGACGCAGGCGGCAGTCGAGACGCTCAAAGTGATATTGATGATGTTATTTCAAATGACGTTCACCCTGAAATCGAGTTGGATTTTAGCGAAGTAGAATTCCTAGATTCATCTGGCGTCGGTGCGATTGTTTATATGTTCAAACGTCTTACTGAGCGCGAACGTAATATGCGACTAGAAAACGTAAAAGGTCAGCCACTTGAAATCATGAACCTACTGCGTATTGGTCATGCGATTCCACTTAACACTCGTCAAAATTAAACGTTCGTAAAAATTCACAAACGATATTTATAAATAATAAAAACAATAAATCGTTTAAGAAAGGAAGTTGGCATGAAAAATTTAACTCTACACATAGCCATAGTTCTGTCTCTACTTGCCTCAGGGTGTGCTTCATACCCTGAGCATGGGACAGGAGGACTCGCCGAAAGTTACAACTCTATTAACTATGAGAACTCTGACTTTTCCCCTGTCATGCCAAACGAGCCTTTAGGTCCAGAGCACGGACTTAGATTCGATTGGGAACTGGCCAAACTGCATTTAGATTCGTTAGTAAGAGAAGGCGCAAAATGGTGTTTCCCAGCTGCTGTTGTACAAGCTATCGAAAAACAAAATCGTATTGCTCGTGAGCTACAAGGCGGATTGTTACTGGATGCGGCTAACGATTTAGTCATTCAAAGAAAACGTCTTAATCAGTTAGAAACACAGCTTGATTACGTCACCTCACAAACTCGTTGTGTACCACCTAAAAACGAGTCCCAATTCCGCATTGAATTGTCCATTGTTGAGCACCTATATGACTTGCTCAATGTAGACAACCAATTTGCCTACAACTCCGTTGAAATCAATCCTAAGTACATGGGACACCTAGCGGAAGCATCCAATATTTTGAAACAGCACTCCCAAATGACCTTAATCGTCACTGGCCATGCTGACGCAACAGGCACTGATGAATACAACGATCAACTTGCTCTAGGTCGCGCAAAACAAGTAGAGCGCTACCTAACTATCTTTGGGCTAAGCCCACAACGTATTCAAACCGTATCCTTGGGTGAAGCAGTGCCATTGTTTGAAGGCGAAACAGACGGAGTTCGTCTAACTAATCGACGCGTAAGTGTTGAGGTGATTGCTCCAAAATCTAACCATTATGGAATGGAGGGGTCATTATGAAATCTCTCACTACTACACTGCTGCTCATCGTTTTTATTGGATACGTAAGTCTTTCAAACGCTCAAGATCAGTTCGAAGATGCAGTACAAGTCGGCGATTTAATACAAGTCACTGTACCGGGTGAAACCACTTTGAATAACGGTTATCAAGTTGATAAGCGCGGACGCATTACCTTACCTGAAGTCGGCAGCATATTTGTCGCTGGGTATGACAACGACCAACTTTCAAACGTAGTACTAGAGGCTCTAAGTAAAGTTTATCGTGATTTAACCAACGCCAATATCTACGTTAAGCAGCAACAAGTTCTTATTTCAGTTCAGGGCTACGTTAAAAAGCCAGGCGAGTACACACTGAATCAAGGAGCCAGTATTCAAATGGCACTACATGCCGCAGGCGGTCTGCGCTCAGGGGCGCAGCTCGACAAACTGATCTTAAAACGCGGTTCAGTAAAAAAAGAATTCAATTATAAAAAGTTCCTAGACTCAGGTGATGACACCGTATTACCCATTCTTGTCTCACTCGACTCGATCTTCGTCCCTGCATCCCCGCTTGTCGGCAACATTGAACAAGAGTTCGATGCATCGAAATTAGCTAACTCTGGTGATAGCGCAGACTCTCGCCGTTCAATTAAAGTGTTTGGTGAAGTCAATGCACCGGGTTCGTTTTCCTACAAAGAAAACAGCGACCTTGTCGATGTGATCATGCGATCTGGTGGAGTTACTCGTTATGCCAGTGTTGAACAAATCCGCGTTATTTCAAATAACACTCCAACCTTATTCAACCTCAAAAGTTACCTAGATTCAGGGGATGAGTCGCTACTACCACCGCTACAACCAGGCTCCACAGTTTTTGTTCCTAAGCAAGAAGAAGAGATTAAATCTGGTGCGAACACCGTTTATATCATGGGCGAAGTTGCAGCGCCGGGTGCATATGAAGGCAAAAAAGGTGCAACATTCATGGATATACTCGCGAACTCGGGTGGCCCTACTCGATTTGCTGAATCTCGCCAAATTCGTGTTATCAAAGCCAGTGGTCGAGTGATCAAATTTGATTTAACAGCCTATACCGAAGGTTTAACAGGTGCTAAACCACCAAAAATTGCGTCAGGCGACGCGATATTTGTGCCTGAAAAGACGGACATGAACGAAAAGTCATGGCTAAAAATTTCACCAGATAGAGCTGTAAACGTTATCGGTGAAGTAGTTCGCCCGGGAAGAATTGAATGGTCTGACGAAATGGACCTGATGGATCTCCTTGCTCACGTCGGTGGTCCAACATTGCGAGCGGACACCACGAAAATCGAGGTGGTTTCAGGACGAAAAATGCAAGTCTTCGATCTAGATTCTTACATTCGTAACGGTGCTCCCATCGACCAACTTCCATTCATTAGCGCAGGTGCAATTGTACGTATTCACGATCTACCGCAAGATCCATCAGACAACAAATCACAATGGGTACGTCAAAGCTCAGATGCGTCTATATATGTGTTTGGTCAATTAAGATCGCCAGGGCGCTACCGCTTTACTAAAGACATGCACTTTTTAGATATTTTGGCAGCAGCAGACGGCCCAACGAAAGAAGCAGATATACACAACATTCGAATTACGCACCGTGATAAAACATACGCGAAAGTCAGCAAACTCAACTTATCACTGTATTTTGAAACAGGTGATGAATCACTACTACCGATTGTTGTACCAGGAGACACCATCTTTGTTCCTGAGAAAGACAAAAACTGGCTTGATAACTCAAAAGAATCCACGGTTCGTGTGCTAGGTGCGATTAACAACCCAGGACGTTACAACTTCGACGACAACATGACCATTCTTGACTTACTGGCAGAAGCTGGTGGCCCAAGTGAAAATGCTTACTTAGAGAAAATCTCAGTTGTAAATATGTCATGCTGCCAAGGACAAGCTCGCTCATTCAACCTAACTGAGTTTAGTAAAACCGCCAATATCTATCATTTACCAGTCATCCGAGCTGGAGATACAATTTTCATTCCAGACAGAAGAGAGAGCTTTTTAGAGAAAGCACGAGTAGGACTAGAAGACATACTGCGTTTGACCACCACGATTGTTTTGATAGGAGCGTTATGATGAGCATTCCCGCGACCCATACAGAAATAGAACAATTGTATCTAGCCGCAGAGATCAATGGGCATAAGTCGATTTGTATTACTTCTTGCCACTCAGGTGACGGCGTCACATCAGTGGCGGCAGCTTTAACTGAACGTTACATGCTTGCCGGCCACTCCGCATTGTATGTCGACCTTAATCTGTTCAATCCTGCCTTTAAGGATCTAGAGCTCTTTCACGGCCTAACTGATCAGGATAAACAGCAGCAACCCTTGATTGAACATATCGATACTCATCAAACGTTTGTCGGTGTACCTGCTCCTACACAAGCTTCAACACTACTGGCTTATAAAGATCCGACAACACTACGTAATGAAGTTACGCAATGGCTTGGGCATTACGACCGAGTAATTATAGATACTTCACCACTATTGAATGTAAACAAAGGCAATATCCCTGCACAAAGTGTCGCTAGTGCGTGCGAAGCAACCATTGTGGTCGTTGCCTATGGTGAAACCTCTGCACATCACCTAGTGCAAGGAAAAGGATTATTAACCGCTCAAAGTGTGAACATTTTAGGGTCTGTATTCAATATGAAGAATACGCCGAGTTTTACTCAAGAACTGGTTCGACAACTTAATAAAGTGAAATTTTTACCGAATAAATGGCGTGAGAAAGTAGCGGTTCGACTGTATCAGAATGAATTTTTGAATTTACCTCTGTAGTACAGGTATTACCCGCCAATCACCATACATGCAACATGTGCCAGTAATTATCGTGACCGATTACGAATGGTGCTTCACATGACATAAAGGACTTATTATGAAASCATTAACTTTTACTCTACTCGCTTTAGCTTTAGCTTCAACTTCGGCTTCGGCTTCGGCTGAAACCTATACGTTTAGTATCGTTCCACAGCAATCTGCGAGCAGACTCGCTGCACAGTGGACTCCGATAATGAAATTGTTGTCTGAGAAAACAGGCCATGAATTTATCTTCACGACAGCGAAGAACATTCCTACCTTTGAAGAAGGTCTATCAGAAGCAAAATACAACTTTGCTTATATGAACCCTTACCACCTTGT
This sequence comes from Vibrio makurazakiensis, assembly GCF_050337375.1. Lineage (NCBI taxonomy): Bacteria > Pseudomonadati > Pseudomonadota > Gammaproteobacteria > Vibrionales > Vibrionaceae > Vibrio > Vibrio makurazakiensis. The sequence goes on from NZ_JAKJSW010000196.1 coordinate 6,775, forward strand.
AGAGTTTAATCGTTCAGTTGGTTATGAAGCGATTGCCAAAGCCAAAGATAAAAAAATCAAAGGCATCATCGTTGTCAGTAAAGAGAGCGGAATTACCACATTAGAAGAGCTAAACAACACTGAACTAGCCTTCCCTGCCCCTGCTGCTTTTGCAGCGAGCATACTCACAAGAGCTTCTCTAAATGATCATAATGTCGATTTCCAACCGAAATATGTCTCTTCTCATGACTCTGTTTACCTTTCTGTCGCTCGTGGTTTCTATCCTGCTGGCGGAGGCATTGTTCGTACATTTAATGCGCTAGACGAATCTGTTCGTTCGCAATTAACCACCATTTACACCACTAAAGGCTACACCCCCCACGCTATTGCACATCACCCAGATGTTGATCCTAAAGTCGTGGCAAGTGTTCAGAAGGCATTCGTTGAACTAGCGCTTTCTGAAGAAGGAAGAAAACTACTAAGCCCACTGAAAATCAAAGCATTTGAACCGGCAAAAAGTAAGGATTGGGATGATGTACGATCGCTAAACATTGACCTTATCTCCCAAAATACAAAAGACTGAATCATGCAGAACAAGAGCTTCAGCATGTTCAATTAACCACAACTTAACTGCTTTCGAATGTCTTACTCCGAAGACAGGTAGAGGGATTTATTATGACTTTTAGAACGAAAACGATCCTTGGCATCGGCATTATCGAAGTGGTACTGCTAATGACATTGGTATTCAGTGCTATGTCATTCCTGTCTGAGTCAAACGAAAAGCAGCTTGTCCAAAGAGCCCAAGCGACATCTCTAATTTTTGCCCGAGCAACAAAAGATGCAGTTCTATCGACCGATATCGCAACACTCGATGACATCGTAAAAGACATTATGGCTCTTGATGACGTTCTTTATGTGAAAGTTGAACAACATGGTAAGCCAATAAGTTGTGCGGGAGATAAGTCTCTACTTGAAAGAAATATTCTTTCTGATAACAGTTTGAACTCAGCCGATGATGGCGTGTTCGATATCGTCCAACCCATAGAAAGCAACGGCACAGAGTATGGGAAAATTTCCATAGGTTTTGCAACATCCGCTATTCGAGCAATGTTATTTGATGCTCAGAAAACCATTATGTCGATTGCTC
>NZ_JAKJSW010000197.1:0-7875 GCF_050337375.1 Vibrio makurazakiensis
CTTATTCAACACTCCGTGGCTGTTTTCATTGGGGCTGTTTGTTTCCACATTTACGTTCATTATGCTCGGCGCTATTGGTCCAAAATACGCAAGCATCGCGTTTGGCTCTTTATTGATTGCCATTTACACCATGCTTGGTGCCCATGAAAGCCATAACCTATGGTTCCAACCCTTACTATTGCTCACTGGTGCGGCTTGGTATTATTTCATGTCGATGATCTGGCAAATATTCTGGCCAATGCAGCCTGTTCAGCAAAATTTGGCCAATGTATTTTCCAATATTGCTACTTATATGGATTCAAAGTCTGAGCTATTTCATCCAGTGAGAGACTTAATACCACAACCTTTTCGTATCACTGAAGCCAAGAATAATGCCAGCACGGTACAGGCATTAAACACATGTAAAATGACACTGTTGAACCGTTCTAAACGTGGGCATATTGATGGTCCAAGTGACCGTTTCTTAAACATTTATTTCATGGCTCAAGATATCCACGAGCGAGTAAGTTCGAGCCATTACCGCTACCAGGAGTTAGCGCAACATTTTGAGCGCTCTGATGTTCTTTTCCGTTTTAAATACTTACTTGAGGCTCAAGCCAATGCCTGTCGTGATATTGCCAACTCTTTAAAGGTTGGGGCTGAATATCAACATGACACCAAATCAATGATGGCATTGGATGAGTTGCAGTCGTCACTAGAACACTTACAACAACAAAACAATCCGCAATGGAAAAGTTTATTGGGACAATTGGGGTACTTGTTCAACAACCTTGCAACGGTTGAAAAGCAGTTATCGAACATTAATAACCCTGATGCTGAGAAGCTAGAAGAAGACACGCTTGATGACACAAACCCACATACCTTGAAGGCAATGTGGCTTAAGATAAAAGCCAATCTAAATAAAGATTCAATGCTGTTTCGTCATGCGATTCGCATGTCACTAGCATTAACTCTTGGCTACGGCATTATTCAGGGCTTCGAGATTGAACGCGGTTACTGGATATTATTAACGACACTGTTTGTTTGTCAGCCCAACTACAGCGCAACGCGTCAAAAATTAACGGCGCGTGTGATTGGTACTATCGCAGGTTTGCTTATCGGCGTACTTTTACTGACTTTCTTCCCCTCTCAAGAAAGCCAATTGGTATTCATTGTTGTTAGCGGAGTGATGTTTTTTGCTTTCCGAATCAATAACTACGGTTTTGCCACAGCATTCATTACCTTGCTAGTGCTGTTCTGCTTTAATCAATTAGGAGAGGGATACGCGGTTATTTTACCAAGGCTTGCCGACACATTTATCGGCTGTTTACTTGCTGTACTGGCCGTTGTTTTCATCCTACCTGACTGGCAGTCGAAACGGTTACATAAGGTCATGGCCGACGCGCTTGATCATAACAAGTTGTACCTTGGTCAAATTATTGGTCAATATCGAATCGGTAAAAAAGATAACCTTAACTATCGGATTGCACGCCGCTCTGCTCATAACAGTGATGCCAATTTAGCGTCTGCAATAAGCAACATGTTAGTCGAACCAGGCAAGTACCGGATGGCAGTTGATGAAAGCTTTCGTTTCTTAACACTTAACCATGCGTTACTTAGCTACATATCGGCTTTAGGTGCGCACCGAACAAGAATTGATGATGAGAGTACACATAAGCTGGTTCTAGATGCCCATCGAGTAATCCACCAGCATTTAGAGGCGCTTAATCAGCAACTATACAGCCACTGTGAAGAATGTGATGTGAGCGATATTTACGACTCTGACCTAGACTCCCGACTGACAGAATGGCGTGAAGAAGATGAAGGTTCGGTAAGAATGGTACTTCAGCAATTGCATCTAATATATCGAATGTTGCCAGAGCTACATTCACTCGCCACTAAGTTTGCAGTTCGCGTAAACAAGTAAACAAGTAAACAGCCCCATTTAATTGGCTATAGGACGTTCTGTTCTATAGCCAACATTATCTAAATTAGTAAGACATAATCGCACCAAATAATTGGACTCATCTCAGTAACGGATTGACTTTCCTTTGACCTTACCTGACAGTTCTCGGACAAAAACTAACCAGTAGAATTTATAGTGTATTCATCATCTGGAAAATAAGTTTTGCAAGAAAGGACCTCACTCAAAACAACCCAATTTTTCAATGCTAACTAATCAATATCATTGAATTGATGAGATTGACGTTCATAGCGTCAATAAAGTCAAAAAGGTTCACATTATGAATACACAGCAATTTGAAGCTCTAAAACAGCAACTCATTTTACTTACTCCACAGCAATTAAAATCGCTACAAGGAGAGATCCACCAATCGTTAGATGATCAGCCAACTCAGCTAATCACTGATGAAGAGCATTCGATGATCTCCGCACTGTTTAACTAACGACAATCGCTCAAATTGACTCGAAATTGAGTCGATTGTTACATGCATTTCCTACGATAACGTTGCGTTCATAATTTCATCGTTCTAGACTTACAAAGTAAGTTATTGCTTCGGGGATATTATGCCAATTTCAGGTGTACAGTCTGGTTACCAACTCATTCAGCAATCATCCAAGATGGCTGAAGAAGCCGCGTTGGAAATAAACCAAGCATCCCAGCAAGAACAAGAAAGTAACGACTTATCGTTTAACAATGCTGAACTCCCTAAAAATGATACTCAATCCCAAGAAGAAAAGTCAGAGCCACCTCCAGCTTCTCAGAGCGATGCTTTAATGAAACTCACTCAAAGTTCAAGCTACAACCGTATAGGTGCTAGCGTTATTGAGCGGAATAACGAAGTGATAGGTAGCTTACTCGACATCCATATTTAGCTATCCAACATAAATTTTTAAGTTGCCGAGTTTGTAAACCAAACCGCTAGATAATTAGGGCTTACCATTCGTCATTTTTAATAAAAAACGCCTCGAAAAGCCTAAATTTCCGCCAATTTATGACTCAGATAGCAGCAAACTGTAACTCCTTATATCCAGAGCTTGTTTCTAATATTTTACTCGGTAGAATCAACCCAAATTATTTACGTCGTACCAATATGCCAAAACTCAATCTGCACCGCCGTGACTATGTTTCCATCTTAGGGGGCGATCTCTCCGCAGAAGAATTAGAGTCAAGACTCGAACCCAACTTCACAAAGCCAACCAACTCTTTAACGCCAAGTCCTTTTCTAACAGAAAAGAACATAGTGCGCCGTTGGACATCACTCAATAATGAGGGTGCTAAAGAAGAACTACTTGATCCGCATACGCTTGAGCAATTTCAAGCTTATGAAAAGAACATCGAGCACTTTGTTGGTACTGTTAAAGTTCCAGTAGGTATTTCTGGCCCTCTCCGAGTCAATGGTCTGTTCGCCAAAGGCGATTACCTTGTACCTCTTGCAACGACTGAAGCAGCACTCGTTGCTTCTTACAATCGTGGTTCAAAGCTATTAACAGCTTGTGGTGGTGCTCGCGCTATGCTGCTCAATGAAGGGGTTACTCGCACCCCTGCTTTTGCTTTTCATGGTTTGGTTGAAGCTGGTCAGTTCGTCGCTTGGGCTGTTACCCAATATGACCTATTCAAAGAAATCGCAGAGGCGACGACCTCTCATGGCAAACTTACCGACATCAATATCAACATTGAAGGCAACCACGTTTACCTAGTGTTTGAGTTTTTGACTGGAGACGCATCTGGTCAGAATATGGTAACCATCGCTACCAATGCAGTGTTCGAGCACATCATCAACAACACTCCTGTTGAACCTGAATACGCATTCTTAGACGGCAACCTATCTGGCGATAAAAAAGCCAACTCGCAAACGCTTCGAAGTGTACGCGGTAAAAAAGTCACCGCTGAAATCCATATTCCTGCGGAACTTGTCAAAAAGTACCTGCATACAACACCAGAAAAAATGGTTCAGTTCGGCCAAATGACAACCGTGGGCGGCACTCTCAGCGGCACTATTGGTATTAATGCTCACTATGCTAATGCGCTCGCGGCTCTTTATATTGCATGTGGTCAAGATGCAGCTTGTGTGGCTGAGTCTGCAATTGGTATGACTCGAATGGAAATGAGCAAGAATGGTGACTTATACGCAAGTGTTACCTTACCAAACCTAATGTTGGGTACTGTTGGCGGCGGAACTGGCCTTCCAAGCCAAAAGGCATGCTTAGATTTAATGGGATTGCATGGTAATGGTAAATCCCAAGCCCTAGCAGAAGTCTGTGCTGCACTTTGTTTAGCCGGTGAACTATCAATTGTCGGTGCTTTCTGTGCCGGTCACTTCTCCAGAGCTCACCATAAGTTGGCTAGGTAGTTCAAACCCTACCCCTAGGTATTTAACCCAATGGATTAATAAGTAAGCAGAAACAACTAACTGCTTACTTTACCTCCCAACAAAACAGAAATAGAAACAGTTATCATTTGCAATTATTGACAAGATAATTATTATAAAACCTAGTTATAAGAAATTGGGTTTTATAGTGTGTTTCGTTCTTTCAGTTATCGAGCTACTCGTTTCATTTGGTTCATCGGGACCTTACGGCTATTGCGAGCTTCTTAACCATTGGCTTTTATGAATCACGTCGATTACAAGATCAGCTCGATATCCAATTCAATAACAAGATTAAAGCACTCAACTCTTCTTTTGCTTCTGTCACCGACTTGATGGATTCAACTCGTGCTTTTCTATTGCATGCAAACCACCCCACTCAATCTCAGTTTCAGGACTTCCTAAATCAAAAAACAGGAATTGATTCAGGCATACAGTCTTTGCTATGGGCACCTAAAACGTCTCCTTCCGATATTACCAAGCTCGAACTAAAAGCCACTAAGCAAGGTCAATTAGGATATAAAGTACAACCAACCCATACCCTATTGTGTGACACAAAGGTTGCGAATGACCTCTTCCCTATTTTTTATGTTTCACCTCAATTTGAAGGCAGTGATTATTTAGGTCATCAACTAGGGAGCTCATGCAATGAAACATTAGCAATGCATAGAGCCATGACAAATAACTCCCCTGTAGCAACCAACCTAATACAAGAGGGTAATGAAGGCAGTAAGCTCTTTCTTCCAGTTATTGATGAACATAATGATTTGAATGGTTTCATCGTGGCTAACATTCTCTTTTATGAATTTTTGGGCATCACTTGGCAAGATGAAGTAAACGCCCAATCACTCAATATAAAAGTCTACCCATCGCTCTCAGATAACGTAGCTCCTATCTTTCAGTCTCATTTGAATAGTGATTTGGTTAAGCGAACGGGATTGGAGCGAAAAATTATTCGATCAAAACACTTATATATCCCGCTACTCGATCGAACTTGGCGAATTGAAGTATCAACGCTGGATAACAGTCACAGCACCCTTATTTACGGCGGCTTCTGTGTTTTATTGATATTGATGCTGACTTGTACAGTCGCGTGGGGAGCGCGCTTTTATACTCATCGGCTTGAGATATCGAACAAGTTAGTAGAAGAGAAAACGCACTCAATTGAACAGCAAGCCGTAAGAGATGAGCTAACCGGCCTTTACAACCGCCAGGCACTAAACCAACACTTGTCAGAAAGAGTCAAACAAATCACCACTAGCCAACCAGATGGGTTTGCGGTGCTATTCATTGACTTAGACCGTTTCAAAATGGTCAATGATTCCATGGGCCATTTGATTGGTGACCTTGTCTTACAACAAGTCGCTAATCGATTAGAAACCAGTTCTCGTCAAGGGGATATATGCTATCGATTTGGAGGGGATGAATTTGTTATTTGCCTCGCTAATCATGTTTCTGAGTCAACCTTACATGACATAGCGAAACGCTATAACCAGTTGCTTTCTAACCCGTATACCATTAATGGTAGAACCTGCCATTTGGGCGCTAGCATTGGCGTGTCTTTAGTCGACAATTCCCAGTATACACTTGCGCAAATACTGCGCGAGGCCGACACAGCTATGTATACCGCAAAACGTTCGACTAGTGAGGGTGTTGTTTTTTTCAATGACGCGATGTTTGTTCAGGCAAAACAACGCTTTACGTTAGAGCAAAACTTAACTCAGGCAACAGAGCAACAACTCTTATCTTTGGTTTACCAACCCATTTACTGCCAACATAGCCAAACCTACTCAGGTGTTGAAGCATTACTACGTTGGCATCACCCGGAGTTCGGGTATGTTTCCCCTACTGATTTCATTCCGATAGCAGAAGAAACAGGGCTCATTGTTCGCATTGGTGATTGGGTAGTAAAAGAAGCCTGTCGTACTCTAGAATCCCTTTGGCTTGACCCTGATATTTCTAATGTTCCAAGGGTCAATATTAATGTGTCAGCAAAACAGTTCGAGTCGAATCATATTTTGCATACATTAATTGATTCTTTAAATAACGCTCAGTTCCCGCCACATCTCATAGGCGTAGAAATCACCGAGTCACTTTTATTAAGTAATACTGAATGTACGGTCAATATCTTAAAAGAGATGAAAGCACTAGGAGTCGTCATCTACCTTGATGATTTTGGTTCTGGTTATTCATCCCTTTCAGTACTCAGTGAATACCCAATTGATATATTGAAAATGGACAAAAGCTTCATTGACCATGTTGATGACCAACACCACAAAGCAGGAAAGCTGTGTAAATCCATTATTGATATGGCGCATGCTATTGCATTACCGGTGGTTGCCGAAGGGGTAGAAACTGAATCTCAACTTTCCACTTTAAGTGCTTACAAATGTGATTATATTCAGGGTTACCTAAAATCTAAACCTATCTCTAAAGACGAGTTAGTTAAACTATTAAGTAACCGTTCTTCCAATTCTGAGTATCCTTGCAAGATCGCCTAGAAAGTGGCTATGAATCAAGCACTCAGGAATTTTGTTTGATGAACCTAGTTAACTAATCCAGGGATTACTGGGAAATAAAAAGCGCAGCTAAGAAGAGCTAGCTGCGCCTGCATTTATAGTGTGTGATTTCTATTTATTCAGTAAGTAACGCATCACACTTAGCCGCGCAAATAAAATCATTTTTATGGAGCCCTTTAATTGAATGGCTCCACCATGTAACTGTAACCTTACCCCACTCCAACACTATAGATGGGTGATGGAATTCATCTTCTGCCAACTGGGCAACTTGGTCGGCGAATGCCCAAGCTAGTTTAAAGTTTTTAAACTTATACACTTTCTCTAACTGCGGAATTTCATCACGCTCCACCATTACCCAACTATCCAGTTCAGTAAATAGTTCATTCCTTTGTTCTACCGACAAAGCGATTGCATCAATACTACAAGCTTCGCAACGTTGTTCATTAAGCATGATTTACTTCCTTTGGTTCAAACTGTGGTGGGTATAATTCAAGTTCCATTGCTTGACGAACTAAGCTCATCAAGTCTAATTGGCTAAGTTGATATAAGTCAGCGATCGACTCTAGCTCAAAATAAATCGGTTGCATAATATCAATCCGATAAGGTGTTCTAAGTACATCGAGAATATCAAACGGGTGACGCACCGCACGCTCACTATCTAAAGAGTAAACGGTCTCACCTGGAGAAGATAAAACACCTCCCCCATAGATTTTCGACAGGCCTTGCTCTTTTACTAATCCAAACTCAACAGTAAACCAATACAACCTCGCAAGATAAGCCCGCTCTTTACTGGTGGCGGTCATACCAAGCTGACCATAACGATGAGTAAAAGAAGCAAAATCTGAATGTGTCAACATCGCGCAATGCCCAAAAATTTCGTGGAAAAAATCAGGTTCTTGCAGGTAGTCAAACTCTTCTCGGCTGCGCAAAAATGTTGCAACCGGAAATTTTTTATTTGCTAGTAATTCAAAGAACTTATCAAAATTGATTAGCGCCGGTACAGGTTCAACTTGCCAGCCCGTTTTCTCTAATAAAATACTATTAATATC
>NZ_JAKJSW010000198.1:0-7836 GCF_050337375.1 Vibrio makurazakiensis
GCATTGTTCTGCCTATCAGTGGGTACTGTATGGGGCTTAGCATTTGCTCCTTCTGATTACCAACAAGGTGATAGTTTCAGGATCATTTACATTCACGTACCTTCGGCAATTTGGTCGATGGGTGTGTATATGTCGATGGCAATCGCTGCTTTTATTGGCTTAGTTTGGCAAGTTCGTCTGTCCGATATGGCTGCGTTAGCAATGGCTCCGATTGGCGCAGTTTTTACCTTTATCGCACTACTTACAGGTGCTGTATGGGGTAAGCCGATGTGGGGCGCTTGGTGGGTATGGGATGCTCGCTTAACTTCAGAATTGATTCTTTTATTTTTATACCTAGGTGTTATCGCTCTATATCACGCATTCGACGACCAGAAGATGGCTGCAAAGGCGGCTGGCATTTTAGCGATTGTAGGTGTTATCAACCTTCCAATTATTCACTTTTCGGTGGAGTGGTGGAACACACTGCATCAAGGTGCCACGATTACTAAATTTGATCAGCCATCGATATCTAACGATATGCTGTGGCCACTTCTATTAAATATTTTTGGTTTTGCGTTCTTCTTTGGCGCGGTGACGATGGTTAGATTCAGAAATGAAATCATCAGTAAGGAAGGTCATCGCCCTTGGGTTCGTAAACTTGCAGCTGAAAAAACTCAGTGAGGTAGTTAAATATGTATTTTGAATCTCTGAGTGATTTCTTTGCTATGGGAGGCTACGCCTCTTATGTGTGGAGCGCATTTGGAATCACCTTTCTTGCGATGTTTATATTACTCATCGTCAGCATTCGTCGTGGCAAAAGTTTGCTAAGTGAAGTACAGGCTAAAGTTGATCGTCAAGCACGAATCGACGCAGCAAAACATATGGAGAACACTCTATGAATCCAAGACGTAAAAAGAGGCTAGGGATCATACTAGCTATTTTTATGGGTATAAGTGCAACTGTTGGTTTAATGATATATGCACTCAATCAGAACATGGATCTGTTCTACACCCCGACGGAACTTGTAAATGGTAAACCAGATGGCACCAAGCCTGAAGTTGGTCAACGACTTCGAATTGGTGGCATGGTTGTTGTTGGCTCAGTTAAGCGAGACCAAGAATCTTTACGAGTAAGTTTCGATTTGGCTGATGTTGGCCCGAAAGTAACGGTTGTTTACGATGGCATTCTTCCAGATCTCTTCCGTGAAGGTCAGGGTATCGTAGCTCAAGGTGTACTTAAAAACGCAACAACAATTGAAGCGTTCGAAGTACTGGCAAAACATGATGAAGAATACATGCCAAGTGAAGTGGCAGAAGCAATGAAGAAAACACACGAACCATTGCAGTATTCAACAGATCAAAAAGAAGGAAGCGCTAAATGATAGCTGAGATTGGCCAYTTCGCCATGATCCTTTCGCTAGGCTTAGCTGTATTGCTAACTGTGCTGCCGCTGTATGGCGCATCACGAAACAATACAATGCTAATGAACACGGCTCGTCCATTATCTTGGGGCATGTTCTTTTTCTTAGCGATCTCGTTTGTTATTTTATGTTACGCATTTTATACCAATGACTTTACAGTCCAATACGTAGCCAGTAACTCGAACAGCCAACTCCCTTGGTACTATCGAATTACTGCTGTTTGGGGCGCTCATGAAGGTTCACTATTGCTTTGGGTTCTTATCCAAGCTGGCTGGACGGTAGCGGTTGCGACCTTTAGTCGTGGTATGCCACAGGAATCAGTAGCTCGCGTGTTAGCCATTATGGGTCTAATTACGGTTGGGTTCTTACTGTTCATCATTGTGACGTCGAATCCATTCCTGCGTACTTTACCTTTCTTCCCCGTGGATGGTCGTGACCTTAACCCACTGTTGCAAGATCCGGGTCTAATCATTCATCCACCTATGTTGTACATGGGCTATGTTGGTTTCTCTGTCGCGTTCTCTTTCGCTATTGCTTCATTGATGAGTGGCCGTCTTGATACAGCATGGGCTCGTTGGTCTCGTCCGTGGACAATTGCGGCATGGCTATTCCTAACTGTTGGTATCGCTCTAGGTTCATGGTGGGCTTACTACGAACTTGGCTGGGGTGGCTGGTGGTTCTGGGATCCAGTAGAAAACGCATCATTCATGCCTTGGTTGGCTGGTACAGCGTTAATGCACTCATTAGCGGTAACGGAAAAACGTGGCACGTTTAAAGCGTGGACGGTATTACTTGCACTATCTGCGTTCTCGTTAAGCTTACTAGGTACTTTCTTAGTTCGTTCGGGCATTCTGGTTTCCGYTCACGCATTTGCGTCAGACCCTGCTCGCGGTATGTTTATTTTAGGCTTCTTAGTCTTTGTTATTGGCGGCTCTCTATTACTGTTTGCAGTAAAAGGTTCGGCTGTGCGCGTTCGAGGTAACTTCGATTTAGTTTCTCGTGAAAACGCCTTGTTGGGTAACAACATCATATTAATTGCAGCACTTGTTGTTGTGCTTGTTGGTACGTTATTACCATTAATCCATAAACAAATCGGTTTGGGCTCTGTATCTATCGGTGCTCCATTCTTCGACATGCTGTTCTTCTGGTTAATGATCCCATTCTCATTCTTATTGGGTATTGGTCCACTGATCCGTTGGAAGCGTGACAACTTATCTAAACTTGTTAAACCAATGGTTATCTCTGGTGTGATTTCCGTCGGTCTAGCAGCGTTCTTTATTACTGTGTTAGCGGAGCGTTTCAGCGGCACTGCATTTGTCGGTTGGATGATGGCGATTTGGATCATCTCTATGCACGGTTTCGAGCTTTATGAGCGTGCTACTCACCGTCATACATTCAGAAAAGGTGTGACTAAACTTCAGCGTAGTCATTGGGCTATGATGCTTGGTCATATTGGTCTTGCTGTGACTGTTATCGGTATTGCTATGGTGCAAAATTACAGCATCGAGCGTGATGTTCGTTTAGCCCCTGGTGAAAGCTTCCAACTGAATGAGTACAACTTCTACTTCGACGGTGTTCGAGATAAAGATGGGCCAAACTATGATGGCTACATCGCAGATTTCGAAATCACGAAAGAAGGTAAGTACATTAATACGCTTCATGCCGAGAAACGCTTCTACACAACTGCGAGATCTATGATGACAGAGGCTGCGATTGATCGCGGTGTTACTCGTGATTTATATATCGCTATGGGTGAACGTTTGGATGACAACAAATCTTGGGCTGTACGTATTTACTACAAACCATTTGTTCGTTGGATCTGGGCTGGTTCTTTGATCATGTCTTTAGGTGGTGCGCTTGCAATCAGTGATCGTCGTTACCGTTTCCGTAAGACAGATAAAAAGAAGGTGTCACTGGAAGGGCAGGAAGCATAAATGAACAAGAAAATTTTATTTATCCCACTGATCGCTTTCATGGTGCTAGCAATGGTCTTTGCTACACAGCTGATTCGTAACCAGGGTGGTGATGATCCAACCAAGCTTGAATCTGTATTGGTGGGTAAGCATGTCCCTGAGTTCCGTTTAGAAGACTTGGCTGAACCGGGTAAACTCTACGATCAGGCTGTATTTAAAGGTGAGCCTCTGCTATTGAATGTTTGGGCAACTTGGTGCCCGACATGTTACGCAGAGCATTCTTACCTGAACAAGTTAGCGGCAGATGGTGTAAAAATCATCGGCCTTAACTACAAAGATGATCGTAACAAAGCCGTTCAGTGGCTAAATGAATTAGGTAACCCTTACCTAATTAGTCTGTTTGATGGCGATGGCATGCTTGGTTTAGACCTTGGTGTGTACGGCGCTCCGGAAACATTCCTTATCGATGCTCAAGGCATTGTTCGTTACCGCCATGTAGGTGATGTGAACGACAGAAATTGGAATGAGACACTTAAGCCAATGTATCAAGAGCTACTAGAGGAGGCTAAGTAATGAAACGAGTATTACTCGCGCTACTGGCAACTCTAGCTTTCTCTTTACCTGCTTCTGCGACGATTGAAGTGTATGAGTTTGAAACGTTGGATCAAGAACAGCAGTTTAAAGATCTAAGTAACACTTTGCGTTGTCCTAAATGTCAAAATAATACGATTGGCGACTCCAACGCTGAACTCGCTCAAGACTTACGTCAGAAAGTTTATGAAATGACTAAAGACGGCCAGTCTGAGCAAGAAATCGTGGATTACATGATTGCTCGTTACGGTAACTTTGTGACTTATAATCCTCCGTTGACGCTAGCAACTGCGATTCTATGGGTTGGACCATTCTCAGTCATTATTGTTGGCTTTGGTCTTATTGCACTTCGTAGTAGAAAAGCCAAAGTTAAAGCTGCGGAATCGAAACAAAACTGGGACGCAGACAAAGAAGCGCGCCTAAAAGCACTCCTTGATGAGAATAAAGACGGAGATAGCAAATAATGACACTATTTTGGGTATCTACGATTGTTCTTACCTTAATGGGCTGTGTTTTGATAGCACTGCCGTTATTGAAACAAAAAACGAATAACGATGAAGCGCTGCGTGATGAATTGAACAAAGCATTCTACAAAGACAGACTGACAGAGCTTGAAGAAGAAACTGCTGAAGGCTTGGTTCAAAATCAAGATGAACTGATTGACGATCTTAAACAGTCTCTTCTTGATGACATTCCGAGTGAGAAAAAGCTCGAAAAAACAAGTATGTCACCTATGTCTGTGTTAGTACCTTCAGTGGTGCTTGTTGTAGCACTTAGCTACGGCATGTACTACAAATTCGGTGCGGCTGATAAAGTTGTTCATTGGCAAGAGGTAAGCTCAAACTTACCAGAGCTTTCTAAGAAGTTATTGTCTCAGAATGATGAGATATTAACTGATGATGAAATGGAAGACTTAACACTAGCACTTCGTACTCGCCTTCATTATCAGCCAAAAGACTCAACCGGTTGGTTGCTTCTAGGTCGTATTGCATTAGCTAACCGCGATGCTGGTACTTCAATTGATGCAATGAAACGTGCTTACAAAATAGAGCCTAAGAATGAAGATGTTCAGTTAGGTTATGCGCAAGCGCTAATGCTGTCTGATGATGAAACCGATCAAAACGAAGCTCGTTTATTACTGAGTCGTTTGATTCAAAACGATTACGTCGATCTTCGTGTGTTCTCATTGCTAGCGTTTGATGCGTTCGAACGTCAAGATTACCCTGGTGCTGTTAAGTACTGGAGTATCATGCAGCAAATGATTGGTTCAGAAGATAGTCGTTATGAAATGCTTTCACGTAGCATTGAAAGTGCGGCTAAGAAAATGGGCGGCAAGATGGAAATGGGTAAGAGTGTTTCAGTTACACTTGAACTTGATTCTGCAGTGCAAGCTGACCCTAACTCGGTTCTGATTGTGTCTGTCCATAGTGCTGATGGCTCCCCAATGCCTGTAGCTGCAGCTCGCTATCCATTAGGTTCGTTCCCACGTACTGTTGTATTAGATGATGGAAACAGCATGATGCAAGGTCGTAACCTTTCAAGTTTAGAAACTTTAATGGTTCGAGCTAGACTAGACAGCGATGGTAATGTGGCAACAAGAGACGGTGATTGGTACGGTGAAAGCCAAGTTGTAGAGCTGGGCGCACCCGTTTCTATCACTATCGGGCAGCAGTACTAAGAAACAGGATTGATATCGAAAAGTAGCATTCCGAATCTAATCGGATTACACTTAGCGAAATGATTAAGGCCAGCAATTGCTGGCCTTTGTTTTAATCACTATTTCTTATGGAAAAGGCCGCACATGTCGACACGTGTATTTAGATTGACGTCTGTAATGCTAATGACAACTCTCGTAGTTGGCTGTTCAAGCGCTCCTGAAGAAGAATCAACAGAATCGATAACTTCAGACTCTAGTACTCAAATTGATGATTCTCACCCTAACGATCCCTTTGAAAGCTTTAACCGCGCAATGTGGACCGTTAACTATGACTACCTAGACCCATACTTCGTTCGCCCTGTATCACTCGCTTACGTAGACTATACGCCTGTGCCGATTCGTAGTGGCATTTCCAACTTCCTCTCTAATTTAGACGAGCCATCTAGCATGGTGAACAATCTAATAATGGGTAATGGTGATAAAGCATTGGATCACTTTAACCGTTTTTGGATGAACTCGACGTTTGGTCTACTAGGCTTAATTGATGTAGCGGGAGCCGCTGGAATAACCAAACTTGATGACAAATCATTTTCTGACGCGATTGGTCATTATGGGGTAGGGAACGGACCTTATTTCATGGTTCCTGGCTATGGGCCATTCACAACACGTGAAGTTACAGAAACGGTTGACGGTTTATATGTACCGCTAGCCTTACTAAATTTCTGGGCAAGCCTAGGAAAATGGGCATTAGAAGGTATGGAGTCGCGTGCTGCACTTGCTTCACAAGAATCTCTTCTACATGAGTCGCCAGACCCTTATGCGTTGACTCGTGAAGTGTATATTCAGCGTCGAGATTTTAAAGCTGAATTAGAACCTGAAGAAGTTGATGAAGCAGAAGAAGACTTTTTAGACGATTACTTGGAAGAAGACTTCTAAGTTTTTGAACTAACTATTTTACGACAAAAAATAAAAAAGCTCGGTGTAATCACCAAGCTTTTTTGTTTAAGGCATCTCGACTTTAGAACGACAGATTAGAAGCGGTAGTTCGCTTGAATACCTACTAGCCAGATACTGCCAGTTACTTCACCTTCGAAGTTACCGCCGAATGGTGCAGAACTTGTATCGTCTTCTAGCATCGTTGCATCTTTAGCTATGATGTAAGTAAAACCTGCATCAAGTGTAAGTTGCTCAGACCACTGGTAGCCAGCGCCGATGCTTAGCCATGTACGGTCAGTTTCTGGAATTGTTGCTGTACGGTGCTCATCACTTACAGCTGATGTGTCGTATGCAATACCAGAGCGCAATGCTAGCTTAGGAGTCATTTGGTAAGTTGTACCGATTGCGAAGCGGTAGTTGTCTTCCCAGTTTTCTTCTTTGATTAATACCGATGGGTCGTTAGGGAAGTCTGCTACTAGCTTTTCGAAACTACTCCAATCAGTCCAGTTAACACTTGCGTGAATTGCTAGTGTTTCAGTTAATTGGTGAAATGACGCAATTTCAGCGGTAGCCGGAAGAGCTAGCTCCATAGAGCCATCTTTTCTTACACCTTGAGGTAGTGTGAATCCTGCACCTTCTGCATAACCTTCTAAAGTTAGATCAACTTCAGATTTGTAGGTGAAACCTAAACGATGCTCTTCGTTAATTTGCCATGCTGTACCTACTTGCCAACCCCAAGCGGTATCATCACCTTCCATATATTTCAGGGTGTCGCCTTTATTAATAGCAAGCGGAGCGAAATCTGTAGCTGCTTTAGCCCCGAAGCTACCTTCAGCGATAACGTAGCGGATACCGCCACCGATAGACAGGTTATTTTGTACTTTATATGCAGCGTTTAGGTTGATTTCCTTACTAATAACGCTAGCTTCATTTCCGTGGTTTGCACCACCAAAATCATCACCTAAATCTGTTTCCATCCCATAGTTTGTGCCAACAGCCAGACCTAGTGCAAACTTTTCAGAATACTTATGAGAAATATACAGGTTTGGAATTACAGCATCGTGTGCAAAATCCTCAGACTTTGTCGCACCTGTACCAGAAGTGCCTTCGACATCAATATTTGGATTCACATAGATACCACCAACAGAAACTTGAGTACCTTCAAGATGCGTTAGCATTGCTGGGTTACGCCATTGTGCACCAGCGTTATCTGCCATAGCGGCTTCACCTGCGTATGCGCGGCCAAGGCCTGTTGCTGAGTATTCTGCCAGTTGGAAACCTGCGGCCTGAGTTACCGTTGAAGCTGAGAAAAGTCCAAATGCCACTGCTGTAGATAGGAG
>NZ_JAKJSW010000199.1:0-7729 GCF_050337375.1 Vibrio makurazakiensis
CCTCACATTGGTACATCTCATTTCTCTCAATCCCTTTAACGGCCTGTCATTTAGAAGCTTTAGTCATTTATTGTGTTTTTTTGCATTTATTTTCGCCACAATCAAAACTGTGATCTTAGTCTAGTAGAAAGATCGCCACCTAAAGAAAGTTCGTCTCACCAAACCATCCAGCTTAAAAAATAGTTTCAGGTATAAAAAAACCCAGCCGAAGCTGGGTTTCTCGCTCATCTCTCACCACGAGCAAATCTTGTGGCAAGTTTATATAGCTGTTTAGCCTAATAAACTTAACGCTGAGTTTGGAGCCTGTTTAGCTTGTGCAAGGATTGAACTTGAAGCTTGAGACAAAATTTGAGACTTAGTCATTTGAGTCGTTTCTTTTGCGAAGTCTGTATCTTTAATACGGCTCTTCGATGCATTAACGTTCTCATTGATATTATCTAAGTTGCTGATAGCGTGGTCGAAACGGTTCTGGAAAGCACCTAGTTCTGCTCGGTGACTATCTACATACTTAAGTGCAGTATCGATAATAGCAACTGACTCTTGTGCGCCGCCAACAGATGTAACATCAATAGTATCTACTGTTACTTGTTGACCGGCTTGCATGCCTAATTCACCAGCTAAACCGCCAGAGAATGCTACAGTGCCGTCTACTTTATTGTTACCAGCAAAGACTTGTAGTTCACCATCTTCAGACACTGACGCTTTCACGAAGTCTTGTTGACCATTGATGTAAGTCGCTAGTTCTTCAATATCGTCGCCTTCTTTAGCGTTGATTACGATATTTTGAGCATCACCAAAAGTATCGGTAAGAGCGATAGTCAGGTCATTTGCGCCAGCTTGAACACTCCAGTCTTTATCTTTTCCTTGTGCTGCTTGGTAGCTTGCGCCGCCCATTTGAGCATTGTCAGAACGCATATCTTTTAGTGAAAGCATTACCGCTTCACCATTGTCTGAACCAATTTGGAAAGACTTAGTACCGTGAGTACCATTCAGTAGTTTGTTACCACCAAATGATGTTGTTTCTGCGATACGGTTTAATTCGTCATTTAGTGCCGTTACTTCTTCTTGAATCGCAACACGCTCTGACTTTGAGTTAGAACCGTTAGAAGATTGTAGAGACAAGTCACGCATACGTTGAAGAATATTCGTTGTCTCGTTCATTGCACCTTCAGCTGTTTGTGCAATTGAGATACCGTCGTTTGCGTTACGTACAGCAACATCTAGACCACGGCTCTGTACGTTCAAACGGTTAGAGATTTGTAGCCCTGCCGCATCGTCTTTTGCACTGTTGATCTTAAAGCCAGAAGATAGACGTTCCATTGATGTTTGTTGTGCACTGTTCGCGTTGTTTAGGTAACGCTGTGCTGTCATTGCTGATACGTTTGTATTTACATTCACTGCCATGGTGATTTCTCCAATTGATTTTTCGATGTTGCGGTTTTCGACGTCTCGAAAAACCAAGTAGTTCTCTCAAAGTTACTTTTATTAACGGCGCTGTTTTGAAATCCTTTAGAAAAAATTGATAATAATTTTAAAATTAATTTAAATACCAATAAAATCAAAGCCTTAATTAAAACAAAAAGCACATTAATCAACAACTAAACCAAGAGAAAATGAAGGTATAAAGAAAAGCCGCATCAAAATCATTGAAGCACGTACTGTCTTTCAAGAACTGAGATCTTATTTATATTGGAGTATAAGAGTAAGGAAGAGCCTGCGAGTAACAGCTAAAGAGAATTTTACTATATGCCAGAAAGGGAAAAGCCCCTTTTCCTTTGAGAGAACCGGGGCTGGTTGGTAATCAGAGTCTGTGGGAGATCATCGAGAAATGAACACGTTCCCTTCTTACCGAGTGCATTCTTACTGTAAAAATAATAAGCGGTGAGAGATGAGAGAGCTAATTATTCAATAATAAGAACGCTTGCCAAAGTATCACTTGCTGTATAGCTCACGTCTGAACATGAACAGCAAGGTCAACCAGCAACTACTGCAATAGTGACATTGCAGAGTTAGGCAACTGTTTAGCTTGAGCAAGTATTGATGTACTTGCTTGTTGCAATATTTGAGCTTTCGTCATTTGCGTCGTTTCTTTCGCAAAGTCAGTATCCTTAATTCGGCTGTTAGATGCTTCTACGTTCTCTTGAACGTTAGCCAAGTTGTTAATACTGTGGCTTAAACGGTTTTGCTTCGCACCAAGGTCAGCACGTTGAGAATCCACATATTGAAGTGCAGAATCGACAACACTGATCGCGTTCTGAGAACCAGCGACAGTATTCAAGTCAATATCTTGAACCGTCGTTGCTCGTCCTGCACTTTGCAGATCAAGTTCAGTTGCTAGGCCGCCAGAGATCGTCATAGGACCTTCAAGATCGGGTTCTGCAACAAATACCTGTAAACGTCCATCCTCAGTAACAGAAGCGCTAATTTGGTGTGACTGACCATTAATGTAAGTCGCAAGTTCTTCGATATCGTCACCAGCTTTTGCTGCGATATCTAGCGTTACTTGCTCACCCGCTTTAGTCGTAAATTCGAATTTCAAATCACGCGCCTGAGCCGGAACACCCCAGTCTTTATCTTTACCATTATTCGAATCGAAGGTTGTACCACCCATTCGAGTATCATCAGCACGAATACTAGTTAGAGCCATAATCATAGCTTCACCAGAGTTTGAACCGATTTGGAATGATGCTTCACCAAACGAGCCATTTAATAGACGACGTCCACCAAATGAAGTTGTTTCTGCAATACGGTTCAGCTCGTCTTGAAGAGCCATAGACTCTTGATTCAAAGCTTCACGCTCTGAAGCTGAGTTAGTGCCGTTTGAAGACTGAATAGCCAGGTCACGCATACGTTGTAGTACGTTTGTTGACTCGTTCATTGCGCCTTCAGCCGTTTGAGCAATTGAAATACCGTCGTTGGCATTGCGCATCGCAACATCCAAACCACGTGATTGTGCTGTTAAACGGTTAGAGATTTGCAGGCCAGCCGCATCATCTTTCGCACTGTTAATTTTATGCCCTGATGATAAACGCTCCATTGAAGTGTTTAGTTCATTAGAGGCTTTGTTTAAGTAACGCTGCGCAGTCATTGCGGATACGTTAGTACTTACGGTAATAGCCATTATGCTCTCCTTATGAGTTCGCAAGCTTCTGCGAAGCGGCCAGCTTTACTCTCATTTGGATAAGCACTGACCGTAAATTATTTACTAAATTCCGTTAGCGGAACTTATAAACTGTTTCTGATTAATACACATACAAGTAGCATGCCAAGTTATCAATCCGATATTAAAAACACACAAATCCAAATTATTTCAGTAGGTTATGAATAACCTTATTTACAGTGAAATCAAAGTCACAGTGTCTCTCAGCTTGTGGGGCAAAGCTTGCAACATTTGTTGCCGCTTTAATTGCCACCTTGGCTTGAACTAACTTCAAACTGAATCGCTACGAATAGGAGCAACGTCAATACAAAAATTCATCTACGGCACTTAAGGCATTGCACATAAGGCATTGGTAGATATGAATTATTTTATTAATTTCAGTTCGATATCGTTAAATGTAATTAAAAAGCGTTAAGTCTTTCGTTTTACCAAAAGCCTGTTGTGATGCCTGTAAAGCTCGTGAGTTTTCATTAAACTCTATAATTGCTTTTGAGTAATCCAAGTCCTCGAAGTTACTCTTGGATTTAGCAAGAGACAGCTTGAAATCTTCATGCTGTTCCTCTTGAATATCAAGCGTACTTAAACGAGCACCAACATCTGTTCTTGCCTTTGTTATATGTACAAAAGCGGCATGAAACTCTTCTGTTGCCTGATGAAGCTGAGCGGTTGCTGACGCATCAGATACTGATGAATCAACCCACTTCATTGCATCCTGAAAAGTATCAAAAATAGTGAATTCCTGACGAGGCTCTAAGGTTATCGAATCACCTTTCGTAATTTGACCTTTAACCTGAATATTAACGCCTTCAAATTTTATCCCTGTTGAAGGGTCAAATTCTTTAGCATCGACGACACTGCCATCTTTCTCTAACTGATATCCGAAAGAACCATTTTGCATATCAACAAATGTGACTTTATAGATCGCAGGATCCTCAGGGTCAGTCGTTGTTGCTCTTTCTAGTAGCAAATCAGATGCTGTTTGTAAGTCATACCTAGGTTCAAAGTCTCCAAAGGGATTATCGATTTCCATGAACAACTTACTACCAGGATCATTCATCGCCATTTCAAAACTACTCGCGACACGCATTTTTCTCTGATAATCATCACCGGCATAAGTAACATTCCCTTCATTATCTCTAAAGAAAGGTTGGTTCCTCGGCTTAGTCCCGGCGAATGTGTAATTACCCGATTCATCTTGCGTGTTTGCTAAGTTCAAGAAGTTATTAGCAATTTCTTGAAGTTCACGTTTTTTCGCATATCTGTCTTCAGGAGATAAAGCACCATTGATCGCTTCCATCACTGTACGCTTTGCATCATCGGCAAAGCTTTCTGAATTCGCAATAATGACTTCATGATGTTCTAAACGATTTCGAACTAAGGTAATCGCATCTATATATTGCTTAAGCTGTTCAGATTGTTGACTAATATTCTGTATGTAGTGCGTCGCCAACGGGTCATCTGAAGGCTTCATCAACTGTTTGCCAGACGCAAGTTGAGCCTGATTGTGATGAACTTTGTTTTCTTGACGGCGTAAATCATTTTGGACCGACTGGTAGTTATGGAAGCTTGAAATTCGATTTAACATTTAATAGCCTCCCTATCTCAGTGCCAAAATGGTGTTAAAAGTATCGTTTGCAGCCTGCATTATTCGTGATGAAGCCATATATGCTTGTTGAAATTTCATCATATTTGCGGCTTCTTCATCTAAGTTAACACCCGATATCGAAGCAATTCGTTCTTGCGCAGACTCTTTCTCAAGCTCAGCGATGTCACTCAAACGGGTTGCTGTTGAAGCTTTCAAGCCAGTATTGGTATTTAAGCTGTGATAAACATCCAAAATGGTTGATTCGTTATTGTCTAGCTTCTTATCCGTTTGAATTGATTGAAGTTTACGTAAGTTACCGTTATCACCTTCAGAAGGAACCAAGTTAGCGGTAAACTTATCGTTAGCAATAGCGCCACCAGTCAATTCAAAAGTAGTACCAAGAACGGTTACTGGTCCGCTTGGCGGATAACCTTGGGGCTGTAATAACACTTTGCCTTTGGTGTCCGTTACTGCAAACTGATCACCTTTCGGTGAAACGACAACTTCGAACTCACGTAAACTACCCGCTGCGAGAATCTTAAAATCCGCTGTACCCTGCGCAAAAGTTGTCGATGCTTCATAGCTTTGTGCTGCGATAGACTTTGGATCATTAGTTTCCATTTTCATCAAAGCGGCAGAGTTACGAGTTGGACGTATAATAATTTTTTCACCTGCGACAGGCGGGTTACGTACTTCGACCAGCATTCCATCAATACTAAAGCCATTGATATTTGAATCAGTTGATACTTTAACTGTCTCACCGCTTGGCTTAGTCACAAAGTAATCACTGCCATCATACTTAAGGCCATATTCACCACCTTTAAGCTGTGAAGTGTCGGCAATGTACACAGCTAAATCTGCTTTCGATTGGCTGCCTGCTACTACACGGGATTTTGCTGATAATTCAGAGTTCACATCAGTAAACATCAAACCACCAACATTTCCCCTAAGATCAAGACCTTGAGATTGATAACTATTAACTTCATGAGAAAAAGCCACAGCCATACGCCCTAGCTCATCCATCACTCCAGGGATAAGTTCATCACGCATATCCAACATCGCACCAATTTTTCCATCGATATCTCTGCTGGTAATTGGCTTAATAACCTTACCTTCAACAATGGCCAATCTTTGCTGGTGTACGTCAGGTGAACCATCAACAAGTTTAAGTTGGCTTGCTTCCGTACCAGACACTAAAGTATGCCCGTTACCGATATGAACATTAAAACCTTCGGAGTTCGAACGAGGCGTCAGCGTAACTTTGGTATATTCTGATAGCTCATTAATTAGTTTTTCATGTTCATCACGTAAGTCATTGTGAGGACCAGGTGTGCGCATCATCAAACGGTGTACATCGCGAATTTCAACAGCGAGTTGGTTCATTCGCTCAACGCCCATCTCTAACTTCTTATTAGTTACATCAGATTGTTTACGCACCGTTTCATGGAATTCATTCAAAGTTTGGGTGATCAAACCCGCTTTTTCTAAAACAACTTTACGGGCACCCACATCATTAGGGCTATCCGCTAACGTTTTCACTGAGTCAAACCATTCATTAAGATGTTCAGGGATTTTTTTTGAAGCAACAGAAGAAAGCATGCTAGAGAGCATATCGATATTCACTTCAGCATCCGCTTTATTGGCGGCATTCGTTGTCGAAAGATTAAGTTCATTGACGGCAAACTGATCCCACGAGCGGCGAACATTTTCCACATGCACGCCCATACCGTAGGTTTGGCCACCGTATTGGCGAGGGTCATTCGTACCCTGAATTACAGACTGGCGACTATAGCCCTCTGTATTTGCGTTAGAAATGTTATGACCAGTTGTATTTAACTGTCTCTGAGCGGTAAGAACACTTTGTGTACCTACATTCAGAAGATCTGATGCCATAATGCCCCCAAAAACTTAATAAAATCAGTCGTAACTGATTAACCTCAATTAAGTAAAAGCAATATATGTGCCAGAGTATAGATTGAACTAGGGAATATTTTAGGCAGGTGGATAAAACAAGGGCTTACTATAAGTAAGCCCTTGTTTTTATTAATCCATTTTATCGATTTTCGATTTCACACGTAATACTTTATCTGCGTAATTAGGGTCGGTAGCGTACCCAGCTTGGTGGATTCCTTTGATAAAGGACTCCGAGCTCTTATTGTTTTGTAATGCAGTCTCGTACCTTGGATTCTCATTAAGGAACTTAACGTAATCTTTAAAACTATCTTCAAATGAAGAATAAGAACGGAAGGAAGCAGATTCCTTAACCGGTGTTTGGTCATGGAATTYCAAAGTCTGTGTCGCCACTTTATCGCCCTTCCAACTTTTATCTGCTTTGATGTTGAAGAGGTTATTACTATTGCCTAATGAGTTTTTAACCATTTTGCTACCCCACCCGGTTTCAAGTGCAGCCTGAGCAAGCAGTAAAGAAGAGTCAATGCCGAGCGCTTGCGCTGCTTTTTCAGCGTAAGGTCGCATAGAACTAACAAATGATTCTGGTGAATCGAAGGAAGCTGGTTCTTTCACGCCCAGTTCTTGTGTCTTTTCTAAACTTGCTGAAATTTGGCGAGATTTATCTTCATTTGCAGGTAAACGTAAAGCGGTATCAAATGCTTCATTACGCAGTTTAACTTCTGACTTGTCACCACTTTGAGCCGAACTTAGCTGAGCAACTATCATATCTGCAAGTCCCAAAGACCCCGATGCACTCAACTCGCTCGACATTTGGTCATCAAGCATTTGACGGTAGAACTGTTCATTCTGACTATCAAACATGTCTGACTTAAAGCTAGAATTCGCGTCACGCATTGACTTGAAAAGCATCGAAGTAAAGATTGACTCAAACTGTTTTGCTGCAGACTTCAGAGCTTCTTGCTCGCTACCTTCTTCGCCATTAACAGCCTGTTGACGTAACTTATCTAGGCTACCAATATCATGAATAAATCCGATGTCATTTTGATTATTAATCATCTTCATCACTCCTAAAT
>NZ_JAKJSW010000200.1:0-7603 GCF_050337375.1 Vibrio makurazakiensis
ACATTAACAAGGAACCGTTATGTTTTTAGACTATTTTGCACTCGGACTGCTCGTCTTTGTCGCCCTTGTCATTTTTTACGGCATCATCGTTATTCACGATATTCCTTACGAAATCGCTAAGGAGCGTAACCACCCTCATCAAGATGCCATTCACGTTTCAGGTTGGGTCAGCCTATTCACGCTTCATGCTATTTGGCCATTTCTATGGATTTGGGCAACGCTTTGGCGTCAAGACCGAGGTTGGGGCTTCGCTAAGCTTGAAGAAGAACAGCACGATATCCATCACCGCGTAGATAAATTGATCGATCAAGTAGAGACCTTACAAAGAGAAGTCGTACGCTTAGAACAAGTAAAAATAGACACACCAATTGAAAATTCAGGCACATCACCTGAACAGCCGACACAGCCGGAGGTCAAATAATGGATTTACTACTGATAATGACCTACGCGGCGTTGTGTATCACGATTTTCAAAGTGTTTAAGATCCCATTGAATAAGTGGACAGTACCTACAGCAGTACTTGGCGGCGTAGTTCTCATTGGCACGTTGATCTTGCTGATGAACTACAACCACCCTTTCACTCAAATTGGTAACCAAGTTTATTCAACAACGCCGATTGTGTCAGGAGTGAGAGGACGTGTCATCGAAGTTCCAGTAGAACCAAACCGACCTCTACTGAAAGGCGACGTTCTATTCAAGATTGACCCGATTCCATTTGAAGCCGAAGTCGCTAAGCTGAAAGCTAAAGTAAAAGAAGCAAGCCAAGGAGCACTAGGGCTTGATTCTATGGTGAGTGAAGCAGAAGCAGCGAAACTCAAAGCGATTGCAGAAAGAGACAAAGCAAAACGCGAATTCGACCGTTACAAGCGTGGTTACGATAAAGGTGCATTCACAGAGCAACAACTTGATACACGCCGTCAAGCTTACAAGGCAGCGCAAGCGACCTTGAAAGTCGCAGAAGAGAAGCAACAACAAGCACAGTTATCACTCAACTCTGAAATTGGTGGTGAAAACACAGCAGTAGCAAGCCTATTAGCTGACCTACGTAAAGCTGAGTTTAACCTTGAGCAAACTGTCGTTCGCGCTCCTACCGATGGATATGTGACTCAATTAGCTCTGCGCCCTGGTGTTATGGCCGTTCCACTACCATTGGCTCCAGTAATGACTTTTGTCCACACTGAAGACAAAATTTACACAGCTGCCTTTAGACAAAACTCCCTGCAACGCTTACAACCTAGCTTTGAAGCTGAGTTTCTTTTCCGCGCTCTGCCAGGCAAAGTGTTTAAAGGGGAAGTGATTGAGGTTATCCCGGCTATTGGTGAAAGCCAATTCCAGGCTCGTGGTGCGCTACTAGGTACTGAAGCTCTACGTACTAACGGGCGCGTTCTCGTCACGTTAAAAGTCAATGATGATCTTTCTGAGTTCCACTTACCTCAGGGTACAGCAGTAGAGGTAGCAGTTTATTCAGATAGTTTCACTCACGTATCAATTATGCGTAAAGTATTGATTCGAATGAAAAGCTGGCAGAACTACCTATACCTAGATCACTAAGCGATCAAAAAGCCAACCTTAAATTTGAGCCAGTCTATCTAGACTGGCTTTTTCTTTTCAAAGTCATAAGCAACTCATAGCAAGCTGTTAGCTAATAATTACAGCATATTGTTTTAGACATCTAGACATATAGCATTTCATCAGTTTGGCTTCTGCTGTATAATTCGCACCTTATTTTTCTTATTTGTTTAGAAAATACACATTCTGTATTTAATTCACTGACAAATAGTTTTRGTTGTTCAAATTGAACTGCTCTTTAAAGAAATCATCTTTCAGTACTTGAGGTTATCTATGAATCTTTCAGCAAAAACCGTTGTTGTGATCGCGATTGGCGCAGCACTTTACGGCATTGGCGGACTACCAATGTTTGGTGTTCCAGTCTTTGCTAACACAACACTTAAGCCAGCAATGGCTGTACTTGCTCTATTCTCAGTACTATTTGGACCACTGGTTGGTTTCTTTGTTGGCTTTATCGGCCACTGGGTAACAGACCTTTTCGCTGGTTGGGGCGTATGGCTAACATGGGTACTAGGCTCAGGTGTTGTTGGTTTAGTTATGGGACTTTTCCCTATCATGACAAAGCGCCGTCTGAGTAAAGGTCAGCTACCAATGAAAGATTTCTTCCTATTTGTTTTGCTAGCACTCGCTGGTAATGTTTTTGGTTACGGCTGCTCCGCTTTTCTTGACACCATTTTATACGCAGAACCGTTCACCAAAGTCTTCACGCAACTTTCTATTATTGCAGCGGGCAACACAGCTCTGATTGCTGTGGTTGGTTTCTTCATTTTAAAATCAGTCGCGAAGCGTAATAGCCAAAGCCGAAACCTAACTGAGGCATAAGCATTAATGACCATTGAATTTTCGAACTTCTCTTTTAGATATGAGTCACTGGATAAACCGACACTAAAAAATATCGATCTAAGGATAGAGAAAGGAGAGAAAATCGTCATTATCGGTCCAAGTGGTAGTGGTAAATCTACTCTTGGACAATGCCTAAACGGGCTGATCCCTCACGCTATAAAGGGTGAGACCACAGGTTCTTTACTTATCAATGGTAAAGACTCTTCGCACTTCGACATGCACAACTTTACTGAACAAGTCGGTACCGTTCTGCAAGATACAGACAGCCAGTTTGTTGGTTTAAGTATCGGTGAAGACATCGCTTTTGCGTTAGAAAACCAGTTAATGTCTAACATAGACATGTATCCGTTGGTAAAGTCGACAGCAAAAATGGTGAACTTGGAAGACATGTTAGATCGCTCACCTCATGATTTATCTGGTGGCCAAAAGCAACGTGTTTCCCTTGCTGGTATTTTAGTCGATAACGTCGATACTTTGCTGTTCGACGAACCCTTAGCAAGCTTAGATCCTAAGACGGGTAAAGCGACGATTGAGATTATCGACCAACTGCATAAAGAGTCTGGTAAAACCATTATCATCATCGAGCATAGACTTGAAGATGTTCTGCACAGAGATGTAGACCGTGTCATCCTTATGGAGCGTGGTGAAATTATTGCCGATACAACACCTGACGCTTTACTAGCCTCTGACCTGCYACAAGTTCATGGTATCAGAGAGCCATTATATCTATCGACACTCAAAGCTGCGCAAGCTCCAATTGAAACTAGCGATCCGCTCGCTCAATTTGAAAACTTAGACTTCGCAAAATATCAGCCTAGCGTTCAGTCTTGGTTTGATTCTCGCCCAGCGAAATCTCAGCCGGAAACAGCCCAACCATTATTAGATGTAAAAGGTCTTACCTACTCATATGATGGAGAGAAGAATGCGCTTGAGGAAGTCAGCTTCAAGGTAAATAAAGGCGAATTCCTGTCTATTCTGGGAAAAAATGGTTCTGGGAAATCAACCATAACTAAACTGATCATGGGCGTTCTAGAACAAGACAGTGGGAGCATTAGTTTAGATGGTGTAAACCTCGCAACGTTGTCGATATTCGAACGTAGCCAGAAAGTTGGTGTCGTGATGCAGAATCCAAATCACATGATCTCGCATCATATGATTTTCGATGAAATAGCATTCGGCTTACGTAATCGAGATATGGCTGAAGAGCTCATCACCGAAAAGGTTGAGTCAATTTTAGAACTGTGCGGCTTAAGTAAGTTCCGCCATTGGCCTATTGAAGCATTGAGCTATGGCCAGAAGAAGCGCGTTACTATTGCATCTATTTTGGTTCTTGAACCTCAACTGCTGATTTTAGATGAACCGACCGCTGGGCAAGACTACCGAAACTACACATCAATGCTGAGCTTTATTCAAAAGCTAAATCGTGAATTGGGCGTTACTGTAGTGATTATCTCTCACGACATGCACTTAGTTTTAGAGTACACGACACGTTCCGTTGTCATTGCAGACAGTCGTTTGATCGCGAATGCACCAATGACTGAAGTTTTCTGCCAACCCTCGTTACTTGAACAAGCTAACCTATCCACCACGAGTCTGCTTGAACTGGCCAATAAGATGAACATCTCTGACACTAATGCCTTTATGCAACATTTCATCAATAGTGAAAAATGCGACCACCAAGAAGGGAGCGCTGCATGAACGCTTCTAAAGTAAAATTTGGGATCAGCTATATTGATACCAAATCCCCTTTGCATTCATTAAATGGGATCACTAAGTTCGCACTCTTTTTAGCTTGGGTTACGGTGGTATTAACGACCTTTGATTTGCGCCTTATCGCAGTCTTAATCGTTACAGGTCTTCTACTACTAAAAACGACACAGGTACCACTTAAAGTCTATAAGCCTCTGCTTATTGGTACTGCAAGCGTACTGATGCTTAATGCACTGTTTATGTACTTGCTGGCACCGACTCAAGGGCAAGAGCTTATGGGCAGCGAGCACATTTTACTGTCACTTCCGGGTAACTACTCATTAAGCCAAGAGACTTTGTTTTACTTAGTCACGGTAACGCTTAAATATTTCAGTATGTTCCCAATTGCCTTGGTATTTGTATTCAGTACACACCCAACGGAATTTGCAGCAAGCTTGAACCGTTTAGGTGTCCCTTACAAAATCGCTTATGCCGTAAGCCTGACCCTACGCTACCTACCTGAAGTAAAGAAAGATTTTGTGAACATCATGCACGCTCAGCAAGCGCGCGGTGTCGAGCTTTCCAAAAAAGCACCGTTATTCAAACGAATGAAGAATGTTGCCAAAGTACTAGGCCCGCTCATTTTTTCGAGTTTAGATCGCGCAGACGAAATATCTAACGCCATGACGTTAAGAGGTTTTGGACGAAATAAGTCACGCACGTGGTTTAGCCAATCACCTTTAAAAAACGTCGACTTCATAGTACTTGCTGTTATCGCGGTAATCGTTGGTCTAGCGATAGCCAAACGAATATCAGAAGAACACCTCTTCTGGTATCCATTCTAAGACTTCACTCAATACCGCTTCCGAGCGGTATTTTTTTGCCCGTAGCTAAAGCTCATAGCGTAAAAATATGTACTAAGCTTTTATTTATACCAAGCAATTTTAGATTTATTGGTTCGTTGTAAGGGCTATTCATTCGCACGATGAGGTAAGCATGACGAGACAACATAGTACTGTTTCACTCGGGTCTAACTGTTTTATTCGTTCGATATTACGACCTGTTTTATGCTCGGTTATTGCTAGCTTTTGCCTCGTATTTCCAGTAACAGCACAAAGCGACGCTTCATCTTTTGCCAATCAATTCCCATCCTCGACTCTAAGCTCTTCAGAAAAAGAAAAAGAGCTACGCTGGTTTGTTGAAGCGGCAAAGCCTTATGCCGGTCTCAAAGTCACCGTCATTTCCGAAGATATCCCAACCCATCGTTATGAGGCTCGGACACTTGCGAAACTATTTACTCAACTCACGGGGATCCAAGTCATTCATGAAATTGTGGGGGAAGATGACTTAGTCAAACGACTACAGCTACAAATGACAACTGGCGTAAATATTTACGATGCCTACGTCAATGATTCAGACTTCATCGGCACACATATTCGCAGCCAAAAAGTCATCCCAATCTCATTATTTACAGAAAGAGACTGGAAACACATTACGCTGCCGACTCTCGATATCAACGACTTCATCGGCCTTGAATTCGTCAAGGATGAAGATGATGTTATCTACCAACTGCCCTCTCAGCAGTTTGCCAACTTGTATTGGTACCGACATGACTGGTTTAGCAGACCGGAACTGCAAAAGAAATTTCTAAAGCTGTATGGCTACCCTTTAGCAGTTCCCCAAAATTGGTCAGCTTATGAAGATATCGCTAAATTCTTTACTCAAGATGTCAAAGAGATCGACGGAGAAAGGATATGGGGGCACTTTGATTACGGTAAATACGAACCTTCACTTGGATGGCGTATCTCTGACTCCTGGCTAAGTTTGGCAGGGGTTAACGATATTGGATTACCTAGTGGTTTACCTGTAGGAGACTGGGGAATTCGCGCAGAAAATTGCGCCCCAGTAGGAGCTAGTGTCGCCAGAGGTGGGGCTCTGAATAGCCCAGCCGCGGTTTACGCCTTAGAGAAGTACAAATACTGGCTCAATACCTACGCTCCTCCTGAATCAAAATCGTTAACTTTTCGCACTGCAGCAGAATGGCTGGCACAAGGCAAAGTCGCGCAACAAATCTTTTGGTACAGTGCTTTTGTACCCACTTTAATCGCACCTGACTCTAAAGTTGTTGATGACAATGGACTACCATTATGGCGATTAGCGCCCTCACCTCGTGGGAAGTATTGGCAACTTGGTATGAAGTCAGGCTATCAAGATGTTGGATCTTGGACATTCCTACATTCAACCCCAGAGAAACAACGTGAAGCCGCTTGGCTATACGCTCAATTCACCGTTTCAAAAACAGTGTCATTTGATAAATTTCTCAATGGTTTTACCCCGATTCGTTATTCGGATATTCAATCTTCCCAATTTAGCCAACTTGCGCCTAAACTTGGTGGTTTAGCTGAATTTTACCAGAGCGAAGCCAAGCACAGCTGGACTCCATCAGGCATCAATATTCCAGACTATTCAACAATGGCTGCGATGTGGTGGCAAAACATTGGCGAATACCTTTATAGCGATATTGAAGCGCAAACCACGCTCAATAAGTTAGCGTTTAAATTTGACTCCCATCTAGAAACATTACGCTATAACCCTACTCTTAAATGTCGCCCTAACCTTAATTTAACCGAATCAAATAAACGTTGGTTAAAACGAGAAGGCTCCCCTTGGGCTAAAATCGAAGAAGAGCCTAAAGGCATCACACTTCCACTGTCAGAGGTATATAGAGTATGGGAATCTCAAGACTAGCCTGCTTATTTTTACTGCTGTCTAGCTTACATTCCTATGCTGATAATATCCGCTTAGTGACCTTCTATGCCCCGCCTTTCGTCAATCAAGAATCTAACCCCGATCTCGGTACCACCTATAAGATCATCCTCGACTCGTTTGAACAAGCTAACTTAAGCTTTGAAGTAGAATTTAGCCCAAAAAGTAGAGCACTGAAGTCTACAAAATTGACGAAAGATGTCTGCACATTTCCTCTTGCTCGCTCGCAATTGCTCGAAGCTGATTTCATTTGGGTCGGCCCTATCGCGATCAGTCAATATGCACTCTATTATCAAGAGCCACAGCCTGCCCACCTCTTTACTATCTCTGACGCTAGAGAGTTTAAAATTGCAGCCTACGAAGGCTATAGCGTATCTCAGCAATTAAAAGAGCAGGGGTTCAATATCACAGTAACTGACAGCGTCGATCAAGGCATCAAAATGCTGGAAGAAAAGTCTGTTGATTACTGGCTTTCTGACACAAGAACCGCAGAAACGATCGCGAGTAATTTGGCTATTCCTATGACCAACCAACCATTTGTATTTCTAACAGATATAAAATACCTAGCCTGCAA
Organism: Vibrio makurazakiensis; assembly: GCF_050337375.1. Classification (NCBI taxonomy): domain Bacteria; kingdom Pseudomonadati; phylum Pseudomonadota; class Gammaproteobacteria; order Vibrionales; family Vibrionaceae; genus Vibrio; species Vibrio makurazakiensis. The sequence goes on from NZ_JAKJSW010000200.1 coordinate 7,442, forward strand.
TAAAAGTACTGAGCCTTTATTTGTTGCCAAACTTCAATCACAAATTAGTGCCATGATTGCCAGTGGAAAAGTAAATATTTCGTTTAGATAACGTAATAAAATTTATTTAAAAACATAGCACCAACAACAGGAATGGCATACCATAAGAAAAATTAGGGAGCT
>NZ_JAKJSW010000201.1:0-7446 GCF_050337375.1 Vibrio makurazakiensis
TCGTCACACTTATTCCACGTAACAAAATTTACAATTTGAACAAACGTAAACAATGTAAATTAAATGCCAATACGAATGATTATCACCTAAATTAGCGCGCATAATTTAAGTTGGTATTGGTTTCATGGTGTTAAAAAATAGAGCCGTTCAAATGTGGGCTCGTCGTCTTCATATCTATATCTCAATGGCATTACTGCTTGTTGTACTCTTTTTCTCTTTCACGGGCATCACGCTTAATCGACCAGAGTTGTTTGAATTAAGTCAGCCACATGTAGAGCACTTTGAACTTTCTGTTCCTGCGGCCATCTTCCCGGTAAACGAGGGAAGAGTTCAGCCAAGCCAACCTCAACTCATCACATTTTTAGAAACCGCTGGTGTCGCAGGTACAGCATCGAATTTAGATGTTTATACCGAATATGAAGATGGTGAACTCATCATTGGTGAAGTGACCCTTGATTACAAAGCTCCGGGTTACAACGCGGCGGTCTTCATTGATATCACGACCAAAATGGCTGAAGTTGAAACCACCGACTATGGGGTTATTGCGTTGCTTAATGACCTGCATAAAGGTCGCAACAGCGGTGAAGTGTGGAAGTGGTTTATCGATATCACCGCCTTACTCATGATCTTTTTCGTCCTGACTGGTGTTTGTCTATTAGTTCCGAAAAAGAAAACGTTTGTAACCTCTCTTAAATGGACGACGTTAGGTTCGGTCATTTCCCTTGTTATTTACTTTGTTGCTGTGCCTTAACCATAGCCTCAGCTCCGTTGAAAAATAGAGATTCTAAGAATGAAAACATCCATGTTCAGCAAGGCACTGTTGGCTTTAGCTATTAGTCCATTTGCAGTATTTGCCGCGCCGTTACCTGACTCAGCAAAGCTAGATATCAATTTTGAGCTTCCAAAAATAGACACTTCGATGTACGCACGCCCGTACGTTGCGGTGTGGCTAGAAGACAGTAAACGCAAGCCAGTCAAAACAATGGAACTTTGGGTTGGCAAAGATGAATGGCTAAAAGACTTACGTAGCTGGTGGAGAAAAGTGGGGCGTTACGATCGTGAGCTCGTTGAYGCTGTTACATCGGCAACACGCCCAGCTGGTCAATATCGTTTTGTCTGGGATGGGAAAAATGATGCAGGTGAACGACTAGAGCAAGGTGTATACACCTTACATATCGAAGTTGTTCGTGAGCATGGTGGACGTAATTACTTGAGACAAAAAATTGAGCTTAATGGTTCTCAGTCTGTATACGAACTCGCACCAACAGAAGAGACCGGCTTAATTACCGTTAACTATCAGCCTAACTAAATACAGCTTGAATACGCCTGTGCACAGAGTCTCCACACGGTCTCTTTAGGCATGGAAAGTAAGAATATAAATTCACAAGCCTTGGCTTGTAAGTAAACAATGGAATTGAATGATATGAAACAACCAAAAATGAAAGCATTAGCGCTAGCGGGCGTAATGGCATTAGGTTTAGCTGCAGCGACGACAGCACAAGCGCACCCGCGTTGGGTTCTACCTTCTCACTTCACTGTCTCTAAAGAAGGTGGTGACTGGCTAACGTTCGATGTAACAGCTTCTCACGGCACGTTTGTATTCGACAAGCCAGCCGGTAGTGACAAAGCGTTTGTTGTGATGCCAGACGGTCGTAACGAGCGCCCTAATTTTGTTGTAAAAGGTAAGCGTCGTTCAATGTTCGATTTCTATTTCGAAGAAGAAGGTACGCATAAAGTCGCGATTAACAATGAGCCTACGTACTACACGCAGTATAAAGCGGGTCGCCGTGACACTGTAAAATGGGTAAAAGCGAATAAAGCGGAGCGAGCTGGCATTGTTCCTGAAAAGGCTCGTGACATTGTCACACAAGTTAGCTATACGCGTGCAGAGAGCTACATTACGGTTGGCATGCCAACAGATAAAGCACTAGAAATCGAAGGCAAACTTTTAGAGATGAAGCCGGTTACGCACCCTGCAGACATTGTTGAAGGTGAGCCAGTGACCTTTCAATTCTTCTACAACGGTGAGCCTCAACAAGGTGTAACTGCAGAGATCACTCGCGAAGGAACTTTGTACCGCAACAAGCAAGAGCAAATGGATGTTGTGAGTAACGAACAAGGTGAAGTGACATTTACTCCTGACGTCGCTGGTCGTTATCTAATGAAAGCTAACTATAAGGGTGAACTTGAAAACCACCCGCTTGCAGACAAAGCAAGCGTAAATGTTCACCTAACGTTTGAAGCGCTTCTTCAGTAAACCTAAATTCTAAATCTTTAGGGCTCACGTTTGAGCCCTTTGTTGCTTGTACTGGAACTTACTTATGAAAAACATTCTAAAAACAACATTGTTCACCTTAGCAACCATTTCCGTATCTGCCCCTACATTTGCCCATTTCCCATTAATGGGATGCTGGTTAAAAAGTGATAACGTTATCTGTGAAGCGGGCTACTCGGATGGTAGTACTGCTGTTGATTACGCAGTGGAAATGTTCGACTACGAAGATAATTTAATAGCCAAAACGATGACTGACAAACGCTCTATTGCTGAGTTCGCTCATCCTAACGTTGATTTCTACCTAGTGTTTGATGCTGGGCATGAAAACCCTGTCGAAGTCGATGTTGTTGAGATCAGTGAAAAATGATCACCCAAAAAGTAAGAGCAAATACGGGTGGTAGAGAAGGTAAATGGGTCGGGTTTATTATTCTAGCAATATTGGCTTTTGCGTCTGTCACAATTCCCTTTCACCAAGCCGTAACAAGTACTCAGAAAGTAGAAAGTCATCAGATTTTAATTACAGATCTTGAACAAGACAACTTAGCGATGATCGCCGAGCTAAGGTTAGCTCACGAAGAGATTCGAGACATTCATGCAGATCGCCTGAGTGAGTTGGATATATCACAAGGTGATGCTGAGAACGCAAGTCATTGGCCATCGATCGGTGAGTTACAAAGCGATTGGGTTGCGCCATTTGTGAAAGATCAAAGTTGGGTACGCAAAGGCGAACACACATGGTTAGGGCTTGGTAAAGGGCTCTATTTAGGTGTCCCTGAGAAGCAAAATRCCGCTAACGCCATTTTACTCGACAGTAATGTTTCTGAACCTCAGATTTGGCTTTCTAAAACAGAATCGAACGATCCGACCCAAGTATTGGTCATCGAAAACTACCAAGCTAAGCGACTGATTAAGCGCGGCTGGAAACTCGTCGTTATGACATCTGAACAAGAAAAGCATCCACACTAATTCCAATAAGAGAATCTATCATGAGAATTTTCGCGCTCATCGCGATGCTGTTTACTGCATTAGCATCTCAATCCGCTTTCGCATCAAAAGATAAGCTAAATATCGGGATAACTCTGCAACCATACTATAGCTACGTAAAAGCAGTGGTCGGTGACAAAGCTAATATATTACCGCTGGTAGACGCGGGCTTTAACCCTCATAACTATTTACCCCAGCCAAACGACTTGAAGCGACTCAGCCAGATGGATGTCATTGTCGTAAATGGTATTGGGCATGATGACTTTGCTTTAAAAGTTATTGCTGCTTCACAACGTGATGATCTTATTGTGATCAAAGCCAACAAAGAAGTTCCATTGTTACCAGCTATGGGCCAGTCCGTTGGACAAGGGGCGGTTAACCCACATACGTTTGTTGGGTTATCGACCACCATTCAAAAGGTTTACACCATAGCAAGTGAGCTATCAGAGATTGACCATGATAACGCAGCTTACTACCGAAAGAATGCACGTAAGTACGCGAAGAAATTTCGTTTGATGAAGCGCGATGCAATGAACTCCTTAGGTGAACTAAACACATCAGGAATGAAAGTCGCGACAACACATAACGCCTACGGATACATACTTCAAGAATTTGGGGTAGATGTGGCAGCGGTTATTGAACCTGCTCATGGTGTTGAACCAAGCGCTRGTCAACTACAGGGCACCATAGAAAAGATCCGTGAATCTGGCATTGATGTACTTTTTTACGAACTTAATATGCCAAACCGTTTTGTCGACACTATTGAGTTAGAAACGGGTGTTCAGCTATACCGATTTTCGCACATGACTCACGGTGAATATGAAAACGATAAAGTAGAAATTGAAATGAAGGATAACTTAGAAACGCTAATTGAAGCCATGAAGTTCGCAGCTGAAAATCAACAAAATCAAGGTAATGTTTAATGCAAGGTCCTTCTATATCTGTTGATAATCTGTCGCTTCAATACGACGACAATATTATTTTAGATGGCATCACCACTTCTTTTGAAGCTGGTCAGTGTCACGTCATCATGGGCCCAAATGGTGGTGGAAAAACATCGCTACTGCGTTCGGTTCTTGGGCTTACTCMGTTTTCTGGCGACATTGAAGTTAAATGGCCACAAGCAACAAGCGTGGGTTATGTCCCACAAAAAGCGACCTTTGAACCTAGTTTACCTCTCACTGTGATGGATTTTGTTTTACTTAACCAAACTCGTATGCCGTTGTTTTGGCGTAAGCAAACCAAACAGCATCAACTAGCTCTGGCACAATTAGAGCGAGTGGGCATGGCGACGCGCGCTGACCGCCGAATGGGGCAGTTATCAGGTGGTGAACAGCAACGCGTATTGTTTGCTCAGGCGTTGCTTGATAACCCAAGTTTATTGGTTCTTGACGAACCTACGACGGGAATGGATGAGCAGGGTGTTCGCTACCTTGAATCGTTGATCCGCGAATGTGTGTCTGAAGGGAAAACGATTCTTGCTGTCCATCATGATGTCTCAGCCGTAAGGCGACTAGACGCGAATGTTCATGTGGTTAACCGCTTCTTAGTGGAGAGTGGTCATCATGAGCAAGTACTGCACCCGTCCAAAATAGAGAGTTTGTTTCAACATTACACTTCTTCGCCGAGTTCAAACGTTATGAATGCGTCATCGAAGGAGGTGGCTTGATGGATTGGTTAAGACAGCTCGCTGTATCAGGCGTAGACGCAGGAATATTAAGTGAAAGTTTTGCCTACGCGTTTATGGTAAATGCACTCGTTGCGGCATTATTACTTGGCCCATTATTGGGTGGTTTAGGGACTTTAGTGATCGCCAAGCGATTGGCTTTCTTCTCTGAAGCGGTTGGTCATGCAGCTTTAACAGGGATCGCTATTGGTGTTTTACTCGGTGAACCTGCAGAGAACCCGATCATTGGTTTGTTTAGCTTTTGTATGATTTTCGCATTACTGCTGCATTTTGTACGAAACCGAACCAACGTGCCTTATGACACGTTAGTGGGCGTCTTCCTTGCGCTGGCACTGGCTGTCGGAGCAGCACTACTGATGTACGTAGCCCGAAAAATCAATATTCACATGTTGGAAAACGTACTGTTTGGTTCGATTTTAACGGTGACCGATCAGGATCTTTTGATCCTAGCGGTAAGTTGTTTACTTATCGTCGTGACGTTAATTCCTACGTTCAACCGTATTCTATTAACCTGTATTAGCCCTGATATCGCGAAGGTGCGTGGATATAACACCAGCTTTTATGACTACTTATTTGTCATTATGATCACCTTAGTCACAATTGCTGCGGTAAAAATCGTTGGTGCAGTGTTGGTTGGTGCGTTATTGCTAATCCCTGGTGCGACAGCGCGTTTGCTGACGAAGCGCATGGGTAGCTTTGTTCTGCTGTCCGCGTTGCTTGCGACGATTGCATGCCTTATTGGCACCGTTTTGCCAATGGAGCTTAAACTGCCAGTACCGTCAGGTGCTTCTATTATCATTGTTTCAGCTTGCTTCTTCCTTATAGCAACTGTGTACCGAATCATCAAAAAAGCATAGCTAGGCTGTACTATGAAAATGAACAATATGAAAACGAACTTTATGAAAAGGTGCAGTGGAAAACTTCTACGCATAAGAAAAACTCATCACACTGTAACTTTATTTCTTTTAGGGGCTATCAGCAGTTCTACGTTTGCTAGCGACATTTTAACAAGCACTCCAGTGACTTATGCGATCGCAAATGAGTTGATGAAAGGGACTGAAATCACGACTCAATACCTACCACCAAAACGTTACGGTATCGACCGCTTACCAAATTGGTTTGCAACGAAAGGGGTTAAGCCTGTTACCAAAGCGGGAGAAAATGCAACGGTTGCTATCACCCTGAGCTCAATTTGGCAGAATGACCCGACGTTTATCTACGCAAGACAGGGAAACATTCGCTTGATTGAAATTGATGCGTCTCAGGCCATCACACCGCGAGCGCAAGGCGTGGCAGCGTTGAAACTAGACGATGGTTCTATTTCAAAATACGCATGGCTGAACCCAACGAACTTGATCCGAATGTCATCAATTGTTGCGGATGATCTAAAACATGTATGGCCTAATCATCAAGCTAAGATTGATACCAATTTACAAATGATGATGCTTGATGTGCGAACTTTAATTAACAGCCAGCAAGATGCGATTTTTGATCATGAAGTTGATTCGGTAGTACTGCTTTCTGAGTCGCTTGAAGATTTTGCATCAGGAAACCAGTTGTTTGTTGTTGACCGTTTATTTGATGCTGAACTTGAATGGACCGAAGAACAGAAGCTAAGGCTTAAAGATCAGTTTACAGAAGACGAAACGTTGTGGCTGGTAACATCGAGAAAACCATCTAAAACCTTGTTATCCATTGTACCGAAAGAAAGAGTTTTGGTTGTCGACTCTTTGGATAGGTGGGGTTCGAAGGGAATAAAAGACGAGGAACCATTTGAGCGTTGGAAACTGACGAGCTTAGCTAAGTAACTTTACGTTAGGCTTGAATTTAAGCATGTGAGGGTAGTTTGAACACATCAGGCACTCTTACATGCTAACCCTTTGAATCCGAAAAGGTTAGATATTTCCACTAATAACAAAATGGTCAATAATTAACAATTGATTAAAAAGTATGCTATAAAGGGTCTTCAAATTACTCCTATCGTTTAAATCATTGGGGGTATGAAAGGAGATGTAGAATGATGAAATGGTTCAAGCTTTATAGTTTAGGTGTATTGATTACTCTAACTGGATGTAGCTCTGTTAATACGGCGAAAGTCGATAAAACTAGCAGCGAAGAGCATCAGCCAGTATACCCAGCTATGGCCGTACCATTACAACCACGCATTCAATACGAAGTTAAAATAGCGAAGTTAAGTCAACTACTTAATCGTCAAGACATCAGCGATGAAGCTCGAGCACAAATTTTGTCTGAGCGTGGAAATTATTATGATGCGCTTGGTTTACGTGACCTAGCAAGAATAGACTTTCGTAACTCCCTCAACATAAATCCTGCGCAACCAGACGTTTTCAATCTACTCGGCATATACTTCACTCAGATCGGGGACTTTGACACCGCTTATGAGGCTTTTGATTCAACTTTGGAGTTAGATCCACAGAATCCACAAGCTTTGTTTAATCGTGCTGTCGCTCTATATTACGGCGGTCGTACTGAATTAGCG
>NZ_JAKJSW010000202.1:0-7425 GCF_050337375.1 Vibrio makurazakiensis
TAACTGTGCTGATAATAAAGGTAAATTAGACGTTAGGATGACAGATGCTTGGTTTTAAATAAGCAGCAGTGATACCTCAACGCCTTAGAACGAGTGAAAAATTAAACCAATTTAAGCACGGGCGTGAATTTAAACATATCTTGGAAGGTACAAAACTCAACAGGTCCATGAGTCAGCTTTCCAAAGGACTGAGCTATACGCTCGCTAATGCGCTGTGTCGTTTGTTCAATTTCGATTTTGTCTTGTTCTTCAAGCTCAATAACACGGTAGCTCAACGTAATATGGAAGTGATAATCATCAAAATCAGGAACACTAATGCCTGTTGCCAATTTCAAGGCTTCACGGCATTGTTTAAGAGCTTGAACAGATTGTTCATTTTCCGGCTTAATACGAATAGCTGTACCACCAATCGGGCAGTTGTACACGTAGTCGAACATCATGTCGAAACCGCCTCGCGCACCTACCTGGCTTGCTTCTGTCGCAAACAAATCAGTCGTTGCTGATAGCGAAGCATCTAAGCCTAATTTAGACGTCCATTTATGCGCTTCACGGACCTGATCGCACACCCCTTCGAATACCGTCATATGCATACTTGAGATAGGCAGGAATGAAAATTTATTTCCGCAATTCATCGACTTAAGTTGATCTTGAGCCCAACGCAATTCATCAATCAAAGGTAGCGATTGATCAAGGTGACAAATAAAGGTGTTACCTGGGAATGTTCTTACGCTTCCATCTTCATGGAACTTAACACCCACACTTGGTGCATACTTCATAACAATTATCCGATGTTTTTATTAAATACCTAGCGTGCGAAATACTGGGAACATACATGCCCCGTAGGTATTTAGCGACGATCCAATTTTTGAAGGAGAAAAATGAGCCATTGGATACGAACGTTCAAACTCGACCCAATTTTTTTCAAGCGCCATTTCATCAATAAGGGCTTGGCTGATATGTTTTGGACAAGAACCACCAATGATCACGCAATCTGGGTCAAACCAGCCTAGCGTCAGAACAAGCATTGGCTTTAACTGAATAGCAGCAAAACGAACCCACTCTGCTACTACGGAATTTTCCATTCCGGGAATATCTTCAGGCCCATCTAATTCAAGGCCCGATGCTGCCAATTGATCCAATAGACCACGAATCGTCGGCTTATTCTCTTYACCAAGCAGGTTAAAGTACGTTCCGATTTCACCCGCATTGTGGCGACTACCACGGTAAAGCTTGCGATTGATGATCACACCACCACCAACACCATGGCCAAGTTCAAACAGCACCATGTTCTTCACCTCTGGCCACTCACCAGAGTAAAACTCACCAACGGCAGCGACATTACAGTCATTATCTATCCACACTGGCCATTCGAACACATCGCCAAAAACCGTGGCTAAATCGACATCACGCCAATGCGCCAACTGAATAATCGTACGAATCGACGTACCATCTCCCTCAGAAGGGCCCGGCATGGAAACACCAATACCAAGAATGCGAGCATTTTGGATTTTGTGTTTATCCACTAATGCGTCGATTTGCGCTTTAATGTTCTTAAGAACATCTACTATGGGCGCATCTTCGGCGTAATCGATGACTTCAGTATCAATCACTTCACCACAAAAATTCGCCAAAGCGACTTCAATTCGATGAATGTGGAAAGCGATACCAAAAGAGAACGCTGCGTATGGGTTCAGTTGTAAGGGAATGATCGGTTGGCCTCGGCCTACTTTTTCTCTTGGCCCTTCTTTAATCATATTCATTGCCAGTAACTCTTTGGAAATACTGGTCACAGAGCCACTGCGCAAACCTGTTTTTTCAACAATTTTTGCACGTGGAACCGAGCTATGCTGTCGACAAACCGCCAGTAATTTCTTCTGTCCTGGAGTCAATTCTAGTTGTAATGGTTTTATCGGAGTTAACATGTTCAGTTGTTCTCTATTTATTGTTCAATCAATTTATTAGGCGGTGTCGCATGATGGGTTCATCAATAAAAAAGTCGGATTTAAATCGCTTCCATACCGGCTTCGTGTACTAACTCTTTCAACATATCAATATCGTCGTGGCTAATCATATCAATGAGGCCTTCGCTCAACCATTGAATAATTTCACTATGTACGTCGTAGCCATAATATTGATTAAACCATTGAGTTGGTTTCATATTTTTGTCTTTGTTTGGCAAATACAAACGTGTGGTTAAGCCGGAATTTTTATACCCTTCGAGTACGCTTCGCGTTGTATAAGGGTATTCCACACACACAGCAGAAGCATTCGATTCCAATACGGCATTTAATTGATTTTGGTAGCGAGCAAGCGTCACCACTTGTAGCTGAATGCTTGGTAAACGTTCTTTCACAAGGTTGACTAACGTATGGTCAAATCCCAAGAGTTGGATATGAGAAAGTGCATTAGGGATCAGCTCAAGTACTTCGGTCAGCTTTTCGGCGAACCGGTGATGGTTCCGTCTTTGTTTCGCTTCAACAATCAACCCAACTTCATGTTCCACTGCCCATTCAAGTACTGCGCTAAGTTTAGGAATAGGGGTACGTTCAAATGACGGGTGAAACCAGCTACCGAAGTCCAACGCTTCTAGCTCAGATAACGTCATTTGCTCTACATACCCACTTCCATTAGACGTACGGTCGACACTTGGATCATGGATCACGACCAACTCTTCATCCGCTGTCATAGCGATATCAATCTCTATACAGCTGGTATTACGCTCTACAGCACTAATAAAAGACGGCATGGTATTTTCTGGGCAGCGAATACAGTCACCTCTGTGACTATTTACAAGAATCTGTCCTTTTTTCGCCACATCAAAAGTAAACATAAATCGCCACCATTAAACTACCTAAAAAAGTTTAATATAGAATACATAGGTGTGTGGTTTACTGTCAACCAAGAAAGTGTCACAAAAACCCAAAAATAAACAACCTTTAAAAACAGAGACTTATTAAACTTTTCGTGATCCAAGAGTGATTTTTACGCGAAAAAACTCGATCGATAATAAAACTGAAATAAACTACAAATAATCTAACTGGAAATTTAAACTTTTTAAAAAAGGTTAATCATGGCAATTTTGGAACTTCGTTCTGTTACGAAAACTTATGGTGACTTTTACGCATCTAAAGAGATCTCATTCTCTGTAGAACAAGGCGAATTTGTCACACTACTTGGCCCAAGTGGTTGTGGCAAAACAACATTGCTGAAAATGATCGGCGGATTTCAAACGCCTACATCAGGGGAAATCTTGATGAACGAGCGCGTAGTAAACCGAATTCCACCAGAAAAACGTGAAACGGCAATGTGCTTTCAATCTTATGCTTTGTTCCCGCATCTCAGTGTTTCACACAATATTTGCTTCGGTATGGTTCAACAGAAGATCGACAAAAACGAGCAAAAGCGCCGTTTAGCCGAGATCTTGTCCCAGGTTGGCCTTGTTGAGCACAAAGATAAACTGCCATCACAACTATCAGGTGGCCAACAACAGCGTGTTGCATTGGCTCGTGCGATGGTAACTCGCCCTGACATCATCCTATTTGATGAACCTTTATCTAACCTTGATGCGAAAATGCGTGAAGGGGTACGTTTTGAAATAAAAGAGCTACAACGTCAGCACCAACTCACCTCTATTTATGTCACCCATGATCAAGCGGAAGCGTTGGCGATGAGTGACCGAATTGTCGTACTTAACGGCGGCAACATTGAACAAATCGGTACACCAGAAGATATCTATTACCGCCCGGCTAACCGTTTTGTCGCTGACTTCATCGGTGCTGCAAATATCCACCAAGCTTATGTAGAGCCAACTTCAGAAGACAACCAATACCGCGTGAGTTGTAACATGGGTGAATTCGTTGTGGAATCGGCAGAGAAACCACAAGCAAGTGAGATCTTTGTTTGCTGGCGCCCGGAAGACGCGGAGATTTGTAAGAAAGGTGAACCAAACAGCTTTGAAGTTAAAGTCGAATCATCAGCTTTCCAGGGCAATAACTTAGATGTATTTGGTTGGGTTGGTACTGAAACTCCACAAAAAATCCGTTTGCAACTGAATGGCCGTGTTTCGGCTCACCAAGGTGAAACCATTCACGTCAAACTGCCAGAGTTTGGTATTCGTTTCTTAGAGGGAGTTGGCGCATGAATCTAAAACCCTACTTATTGCTGATTCCCGGAGTAGGCACCATTGCCTTGCTCATGGGGAGCGCGCTCTACGTGGTGGTCGCGCAAAGCTTTGGTTTGTTCAGTGTAATGGGCGAAACCAACGCAACATTCGAATACTGGCAAACGACTCTTAGTGACCCAATTTTATGGCGCTCCGTTTCTTATTCACTAAGAACGTCGGTGCTTGGTACGTTAGGTGCCGTCATGTTGGCCTACCCTATTGCGCTGTGGTTACACAAACCTATGCCGGGTAAACCAGCCATTATTGGTGTTCTCCGCGCTCCTATGTTTGTTCCGGGGCTGGTTGCTGCGTTCTTATTAATGAACGTGATTGCTTACCACGGTATTTTCAACGAATCATTATTGGCATTAGGCATCATTGATAAGCCAATGCGTCTATCTAACGATAAATTCGGCTGGAGTATTGTCGTGCTGCAAGTTTGGAAAAACTTACCGTTCGCACTAATCCTTATCAGCGGTTCAATCGCAAGTATCCGTGGCGACCTAATGGATGCAGCATTAGATCTTGGTGCGACACGTTGGGCAAGGTTCTGTCAAGTAATCTTCCCACTCACGATCCCAGCATTACAAGCGGCTTCTATTCTGATCTTCATTGGCGCACTAGGTGACTTCTCGTTTGCTTCTGTTGCAGGTTCTCGCAGTAGCTACTCACTGGCAATGTTAATGAACATTACTGCGACCCAATACTACGAGTGGGAGAACTCAGCTGTTATCGCTATGGTCATTATGCTTCTAGCCGGTTTCTCAGCAGTTGTTCTTACTTTACTAACTCAACCATTTGTTACACGTAAAAGCGTTGTTGTGGATATGGAGAAAGCATCATGAGTCGCCTACGCAACTTAACTAACACCCWATGGGTCATGTTGATCTCGATTAGCTTCTTTGTGCTAGTCAACCTACTTTGGCTTGGTGTGCCATTTGCTATGGCTATTATCTGGTCTCTCGTGGATCCAAACCACCCATGGAGTTACCCAGACTTATTCCCACAAGTTCTTTCTTTTGGACGTTGGGTTGAAGTGTGGGAAAACACTTCCCTACCAGAAGCACTTCGCAACAGCTATTCGGTTGCGCCAGCGGTCGCTATTTTGACCATCACTTTAGCAATGCCGACAGCCTATGCCTTTGGTCGCATGGAGTTTCGTGGCAAAAAACTTGCTGAAATGGTCTCACTGCTGCCGATGGTTATGCCTTCAATGATCTTGGCGGTATTCTTCAGTGCCATGCTCCTTGAGCTAGGGCTAACCGACCCGTACGTCAACATTGTCATTGCGCATACAGTATTGGCTCTGCCTTACGCTATTCGTATTTTGTCGGCGGGTTTTAAAGCTATTCCACAAGATTTGATTGATGCCTGTTCAGACATGGGCGCAGGTAAAATTGGTACTTTTAAGCACGCGTTCTTGCCTATGCTTAAACCAAGCTTACTTGCATCATCAATCTTCTGTTTGGTGATCAGTATTGAGGAATTCAACATGTCCTACGTACTCGGTGCACCAGATTTTATTACTGTACCAACCATCTTATATTCGTTTTTGGGTTACTCATTTATCAGGCCTGATGCTGCCGTTGTATCTCTGATTCTTGTAATTCCGAATGTACTACTAATGTTACTAATTGAACGTTTATTGAAAGGAAACTACTTGTCTCAATCGACAGGTAAAGCTTAATTTCGTGAGGATACAATGAAAAAAACTCTACTAGCAGCACTACTTAGCACCACAGCATTTTCTAGCTTTGCATACGATGTAAACACAATGACGTGGGATGAAATTGAAACTCAAGCGAAAAAAGAAGGCTCGGTAACTTTCTCTGTTTGGTACCTTCAACCTGGCTTTCGAAAGTTTGTAAAAAGCTTTGAAGAAGAGACGGGCATTAAAGTTCGTATCCCTGAAGGCACTCACGATGGTAACCGCAATAAGCTACAAGCTGAAAGCCGTCGTGATGAAGGATCAATGGATGTAGTGGCACTTGGCCCTACAGCATTGAACACGTTCAAGCTAGAAAACACGCTATTAAGCTTAGATAAGCTTCCAGAAATCAAGAAGCTGAATCAATCTGCAGAAGGGATTAATTCTCAAGGCTATGGCGTGACGTTCTGGGGTAACCAAACGGGTCTGGCTTACGATCCTAGCCGTATCAACGAATCTGATTTACCACAAACATTCGAAGAGATGGAAAGCTACATCAAAGGCAACCCTAAAGCATTTGGTGTGAACGATCCTAATGGCGGTGGCGCAGGTCAACGCTTCATCGAGTCAAGCATTCGTCACGTATCAGGCGAGTTCGATATGACAGACAAGCTTGATAAGAAAGTCGTAAAATCGTGGGCACAAACTTGGGATTGGTTCCAAACGAACGAAGAAGATATGCTGATCACGGCATCTAACGCAGACAGCCTAACTCGTATCAACGATGGTGAAATCACACTAGCACCTGCTTGGGAAGATCACCTAGCTGGTCTACAAAAGCGTGGCGCTATCACTGAACGCATCAAGTTCTACATCCCTGAGTTTGGTATGTCGGGTGGTGGCAACTTCGTTACCGTTGCGAAAAACAGCCAGCATCAAGCAGCGTCTCTCGTATTCATTAACTGGCTAACATCAGCAGAAACTCAAACAGCATTAAACGCAGAGTTTGGTACAGCGCCTCAACACCCTGAAGCCGACGCTTCTAACGCACTAATCTCACAAGAGATGCGTAATAACTCAACAGAACCGTTTAACTCTGAGTACAGTGCTTACCTGAAGAAGCAATTCACTCGTAACGTGCTAATGCGCTAATCTTTAGCTAACGAGCGATAAACTCAAAAACAAAAAGGGCGTATTGATACGCCCTTTTTTGATCCTTACTGACTACCTAAATACGGGCTAACGTTTGATTTGCCAGTAACCTTCATGCTTTGTCGCTATATGCGTATGCAGATAATCCAACACTTCGGTCACCATAGGTGGTACGCATTTAGGAGGGTTAAAGATAAGCAACCCACTGCCAATTAAGCGGTCATCATCTTTCGGGTCTCGTAAACGCAACTCAGCTTGAAGAGGCGCAGGCAATTTCCCTTGAGATACGCCATCTGCACAGCGTTCTAGAATCAAGTGACTTTTATCTTCGGTATAAAGCGGATACCACACCAACGCGGTAATATTTACCTGCTGTTGCCAGGCTTTTTCTAGTGCCGATATAACATCTAGATATTCAGCATCCTTTTCATAGGGGGGATCGATCACAATCAAGTTATGAGAC
>NZ_JAKJSW010000203.1:0-7392 GCF_050337375.1 Vibrio makurazakiensis
GATTAATGTTGGTCAAATAAACAGCTTAGAAGTAGTAAAACAAGCAGATTTTGGTGTGTTCCTTGATGCTGGTGATTACGGAACCGTCATGCTGCCAAAAAGATTTACTCCGGAAGGGACTGAAATTGGTCAAGTATTAGATGTCTTCCTATATATCGACTCTGATAATCAAATCGCAGCAACAACAGAAACTCCAATCGCAAAAGTAGGCGAGTGGGGATTAATGACAATCGAAGGCGTAAACAGCATTGGCGCATTCGCAAGTTGGGGCGTTAAAGGCAAAGATCTGCTGATTCCATTTAGTGAGCAGCGCGGCAATCTACACGAWGGTCAAAGTGTACTGGTTTACGTATATACGGACAAAGCATCAAATCGAATTGTAGGTACAACTAAATTCAATAAGTGGTTGGATAATACTCCTGCGGAATACACCACTAACCAACAAGTAGAACTGATTATTGCAGAGCGTAGTCAGCTGGGCTACAAAGCTATTGTTAATGGTGAGCACTGGGGAATGATTTTCCCTTCTGAAGTGATTGGTAAGCTGTTCATTGGTAAAACTTTGAAAGGTTTCATTAAGAACGTTCGTGAAGATGGCAAAATTGACCTGTCTTTGCAGAAAATTGGCGTTGCAAAAATGGATGACCTAAGCACTAAAGTTATGGACTTGCTTGAGAAAAAGGGCGGTTACTTACCACTGAATGATAAATCATCTCCTGAAGTTATTTTCTCAGCATTCCGTACAAGTAAAGGTACTTTCAAGAAGACAATTGGTGGTTTGTACAAGCAAGGTAAGATCATCATTGAGAAAGAAGGTATTCGTATCGTCGAATAGCTTTGTTTGGTACAAGTAATCTAACTTGTTCCAAACAAAAAAAGGCCCGAAACTCGAAGTTTTGGGCCTAGGGGAAATGGCTCCAAACGAGCCTACGCTAAACTGTGCTATTTGTACTCATGTCCACCAGCGAGTTGATTAACCGTCTTGGTTAGAACTAACTGTCTCTGTATACCAAGAATTTCGGTGTGCTCAATGAAATGCGCTTTTGTATAGTGTAGTACAGGTGGTCATCATAGCCAGCCCTTGATTGACTTATTCAAGAGCTACGCATCGATAGAAGGTTATGTCCAAGATTAGAAAAGGTTTTTGTCTTTGACTAATTCTCTTGGCAAACCATTTTTGACTCTGTTTCCAACCCATTTCCCAAGTCCAATAACGTCACCATTGAATTTGACTAATACCTCGCCTTTGCCTGAATCTTGTTGCGGGCGTACATCTCGTCCCATAAACCATTCTCTAGCATCTTCAATAGAAAGTTCAACACAGCACTTTTCATTGCCAGTCGCTAAAGCTGTCGCCACTTGATGCTGCCAACGGTAACCTTTTTTGTGTGTTTCTGCGATTTTTATGCCCATGCGTGAAAATCTTAACTCGCCAATCATTGGTTCAAGCGCGTTTGGAAATAGCCATACGTCTTTTTCTCGTAACCAAACAGTTGAGTCTGAAGGTAAGTTTACATCTAAAGCTGAACTTAATAGGTCGTTCACTTCTTGCTGAATTTTCTTCGACGCCTTTTCAAAAGGGAATTTACCCATACGTTTCTTTACTTCAGGAGGAGTGACGGAAGCAAGCTTACGAATACGAGCAACAAAGAAGCCTTCACAGTCGAATACTTGTGGGTAGATATGCAAAAAGCCATCTTCAGTTATTGCAGCGCCWGCGTTTTCGAATAGGTCATCCAGTCTCTCAAATTCAACAGCGTCACCARATGTGTTTTTAAGGTGATGACAAACTTGCTGGTTCTCTTCTAAGTTCAAAGTACAGGTAGAGTAAACCAACGTTCCATTGGGCTTTAGTGCATGGAAAGCGCTCTCGATGAGGTCTTTTTGTGCTTCAGCTATCTCAAGTACAGACTCTCGACTCCAGTTTTTCATTGCGTCTGCGTCTTTACGGATGATCCCTTCACCAGAGCAGGGAGCATCAAGTAATACAGCGTCAAACTGTTCAGGAAGCCAACCTCCGAATACTCGGCCGTCGAAGTTACTGAGAGCGGTATTACGTACACCACAACGTTCTATGTTCGCGTGGAGTACTTTTACACGGCTAGCGGCGTATTCATTTGCTACCAATACACCTTTGTTTTCCATCTTCGCAGCGATCTGTGTGGTTTTTGAACCTGGCGCCGCCGCGGTATCGAGGACTGAGCTAAATTGGTCATCTTCTTTGAATAACGCAGAAACTGGCATCATAGAGCTGGCTTCTTGGATATAGAACAGCCCAGACATGTGTTCTGCAGTGTTTCCTAACGGAATTTCGCTTTCATCTGCTGTGATCCAAAAGCCTGTTTCACACCAAGGTACTGGCTCTAACTCCCAACCTTTAGCTTTTGCTCGTTCAAAAAACCTTTCAACTGTAATTTTAAGAGTATTTACGCGGATGCTTTTTCGTAGAGGTCTTTTACAAGCTGCGATAAAGGAATCCATGTCCAAGTGGTTAGGCATGGTTTCTTCGATATTTTTAAGGAATTCTTCAGGGATATGAATATTAGCGTGCAAAAGGAGTACCTGAGTGTTGGAAGCAATTAAAGAGGGTGAATTCTAAAGGAAAATGCAAAGAGTCTAAACAAGAAAAATGCAGCACAAGGCTGCATTTATCGTTAGTCGGAGGTTAGAGGTGAGTTAACTCTAACAATTAAATAGATAGACTAAGGTTTTGGTATCGCTGTACGCCACTTTTTCCATTGTTCTTCTGCCGAAGCAAATAAATAGAAAGATTGGTTTTCTTTCGCGATAGGCTCTAACGTATTTTGTTCTGGAGTTGAGAAGGTGATACCGCCTCTAAGAAGGCTTTCTAACGTTCCGGCCTTAATGTTTGCACCAGATAATCCAATAGAAACATCCACGCCGGATACGTTCCAAAACACACTGTTTGCTCGAATTAGGTATGCATATTCAGGGTAGATCTCAATGGTCGAAATAACGCGGTCTGCGAAATCACCAAGTTTGACCTCTGAAACTGTACCAACCTCAATTTCACGATAAAGAATGGGAGTACCAACTGCAACTGAGCCGCGAGTTTCACTTTGTAATGTAAAACGCTTACCTTTTATCTTGCTTGGTCCTTCTTGCAGGTTAAAAGCAAAGTGAGGGGCCCCTTTGCCTGGGTGTACGTTAATGTATTTTGAGAGTAGAGCTGAAACGTTCTTCACACCACCTAGTCCAATTTCCGGCTCGGCTACC
The DNA here is from genome assembly GCF_050337375.1 of Vibrio makurazakiensis. Lineage (NCBI taxonomy): Bacteria > Pseudomonadati > Pseudomonadota > Gammaproteobacteria > Vibrionales > Vibrionaceae > Vibrio > Vibrio makurazakiensis. Next base: position 3,238 of record NZ_JAKJSW010000203.1, read on the forward strand.
CAGAAGTGGCTACCTTTAACGGCGACTTCATCAACATATTCAGGAAGGATTCGAGCAGAAATCTCAACGCCACCTTTATCGAAATTTGGCACAACCAGAGACACTTCACCAATTTTGACGCCTTGATACTTAATTGGCATACCTTTAGCCACTTCTTGAGAGCCTGTCGCTACGATACTTACTGCGCGACCAAATTTTCTTGCCGATTTATGGTCTTTATAGAGTTTCCACTGTTTGCCGATCTTGTTATCTATACCAGGTAATGAATCGAATGCGATACCACCTTGAATTAGAGTTTTTACAGGGGCAGCCTTAATGCTAATCCCTGCAAGGGAGGCATCTACTTCAACGCCTGAACGGTTCCAGAATACCGTCTGCTTAGTGACTAGGTGCTTGTATCGATTCTCAATAGTGGCTTTGATCTTTACGCCACCATCGGTCAAATAAAAATCCGATACGCTACCAACTTGTAAATTACGATAAAGAAGGGGGCTGCCCTTTGAAATAGAGGGTAATTCTGACGCGAAAATTGATATGGTTTCTGAACCGTATTGATTGTATTTTGCGAGTTCAGCTAAAGACTGACTTTGAAACAATTGGTATTCATCACTGGCTTGCGATGCGCCTTCACTAACAAAGCTAATTGAACCGGTTAAGAGCTGTTTTGCTGGTGGAACAGTCACACTTAGACCTGATTCTGTCAGTTCGGCTGTTGCACTTCCTGTCACGAAAAATCGGTTCTTACTTTTAATCAAATGAGCGTATTTATTATCGACTAAGGCATCCATGTAAACTTCATTGGTGTTAGCTTTTTTACCAACGCCTTCGATTAAGCCAACATCGATGATAGAACCAATAGAAATACCTTTATATAGAAGGTTTGTACCAACTTCTAAACCAAAGGAATTGTTAGAAACAAGTTTAATTGCAATMGACTTTTCTTGTTCTTGGTTGTATTCATGTTTACGAATAGCCGTGAAACGGCGAGCTTTCGTACCTTCACCAGGTACTAGAGTTAAGAAGTTACCGGTGATGAGGTTACCGATGTTTTCTACTTCGGTTAAAGATACTTTCGCCTCTTCTAATATGAACTTACTGCCTGTGTTGAGCAGGTCGCTAAAGGCTGGCTGAATAGCAGCATAAGCAATAATGTTATTACGCCCTTCGCTTAAAGATAGGTCGGTGATCTGTCCTATTTCAAGACCACGGAACATAATTGGCGCACCCGTTGAGCTGATCTTATTATCGTCAGGTACTGATATTTTAACTGGAATACCACGACCTGCCGTTTTTAGGTCAGGGTACAGTTTGAAGCGAGAGTTTTTGTTAACAGGTTCACCGCCGTCAGGGGAATCTACCGCTATCGATCCACCGAGTAGGGCGCTTAAGCTTTCTAGTCTTATATCGACACCCGAAAAACCAATACTCGCACCCAACCCACTAACATTCCAAAAACGACTTTGGTCGGTAATAATATGTTTGTATTCTTCTTGTATAGAAGCTTGAATCGTTATGGATTTGGCATCTTCTTTTAACTGGTAGTTGTAAACTTCGCCGATTGGGATTTTCTTATAGATGATTTGAGAACCAATAGAAATACCACCAAGGTCCTTAGCATCAAGCATGATGTTGAGACCCTTTGAAGCGTGTAAGTCTGCAGGTGCTTTATCGAGAGCGTGGAAAACGGTTTCAATATCGCCATCAGTCGTGCTTGGTTGAATCGCAATATAGTTACCAGACACTAATGCGTCTAGGCCTGAGATCCCCGAAAGACTTGCTGTTGGTTTTACTAGCCAAAAACGCGCACCTTCTTTCAGCAATTTCGCTGCTTCTGGGTAAATATCAGCATCCACATAGATGTTAGATAAATCTTTAGATAGCGTAATGTCCCTTACCATGCCGACTTCAAGCCCTTGATAGCGAATAGTCGTTCGCCCAGCCACCAATCCAGCTGCGTCAGAGAAGTAAATCTGAACCCTTTGACCGGAATCATGGATCGATTTCACGACTAGCCAGCCAGCAAGTAGCATAGTGAGGATAGGCAGGATCCATAACGGAGAGATACCTTTATTCTTTTTGATATCTGGAGTGTAGGATTTCTGAGATGCGTTACTGTCGTTCATTTACTGACTCATCCTTCGAGTTGTAATTATCCCAAATCAATCTAGGGTCGATACTGTCTGCGGCTAACATGGTAAGCACTACAACCATACCAAATGCAACTGCGCCATAACCTGGGGTGAAGTTTAATATTTGTCCACGGTCTACAAGTGTCATCATTATCGAGATAACAAATAAATCCATAACCGACCATTTGCCTACCCACTTAACAATGAAGTAGATAGTCATTCTCTGTCTATGATAAAGCGAACGTTTGAAATGAATACAGAGCAAGATATACCCGAGCCCTAAAATTTTTGCTACTGGGACTACTATACTTGCGACAAAAATAATAATAGCAATGCCATACATTTCACTATTAACCAAAGAGGCGACGCCGGAAAAAATGGTGTCTTCAAGCCTTTGACCATTGGTGATCAAAATTGAGATAGGAATAATGTTTGCCGGAATAACAGCAACGGTAGCCGCGATTAAATAGGCCCAGGTTTTTTGTATTGAGTTTGGCTTACGGTGGTGCAGGGCATTATGACAGCGCAGGCATTTTGAACCTTCTGGCTGAGACAAGTGGCAATTTTGGCAGTGTACTTCTTTAGCTGTGATTTCAAATTCAGTTTCTTTTTTCCAGGCTTCCCAGTAACGGCGAACACTGATCCGGCTAACAAGTAATACACTAAAAAGTTGCAGCAACAGTAAGCCGATTAAACCTGGACCAACGAAAATGTCAGAGTAGTCTTGCAATTTGAAGACTGAAATAGCAATGCTGACCAGGAATACGTCGAGCATCATCCAGTGCTTTAAGTCTTGAATTAATATAAGCGCCCAACGGAAAGGGGTAAAAAGCTTTTTAGCTAACGCAAAGTGTGCGATTAGAACAGAAGAGCACACAAGGAACGGTGCAATAGAGCTACAAAATAGAATAAGGATAGCAAGTAAGTTGAAACCTTCATCCATCAGCGTCAGCATGCCAGAAGGAAGAGTCGCAGGGATCATGACACCAATCAGTCGAATGCTAATGAAGTCAAATAAATGAGAGGGTATGAACAGCAATAGACAGGTTACAGCGATGGCCAAATTACCTGAAAGGCTAGGGCTTCCACCACGATAGAGTTGAGTTCCACAGCGAGGGCAATACGCAGTTTTCCCTTTTGGAACATCTACAATGTCTACGGATAATTCGCAGCCTTGGCACAGGCGTACATTATCAACCCTTGATTGGTGCTGTGATAAGGAGGTCATACGACCTCCATAGAAAGTGAAACAGAACTGTTTTTTAATAAACGAACGTACGTAGAGGGAGTTCGAATACTCCCATTTTCGACAAATAGAACAGGCTGGTGTGACCGTAAATTAGGCGTGAGATTGCACGCTTCCATACAGCGTTTGATACAGTCCTTTTTGTTCAACCAATTCACCATGAGTCCCTGTTTGTGTTACCTGACCATCTTCCAGTACGTAAATGAGGTCGGCTTGTTTCACTGCTGATAATCTATGAGCAACAATCAAAGTCGTGCGATCTTTTAAAAACTCGCCAAGTGCTTTATGTAATGCCGCTTCAGTTGCCGTGTCTAGAGCAGAAGTTGCTTCATCTAGAATAACAAATTTAGGGTTACTCAACACCATTCGTGCTATTGCTAGGCGTTGACGTTGCCCACCGGATAGTCGAATACCATTACGTCCGACTTGTGTTTCTAAGCCGTCGCTGAGTTGAGAAATTACATCTTGCATTTGAGCAACTTCTAGAGCGCGCCATAATGATAACTCATCATAGTCTTCGCCAAGCGTTAGATTATGCCTCAAGCTATCGTTAAAGAGTATAGGTTGTTGTAATACAACTGCTATTTGATTTCTAATTATCTCAAATCCGATATCATCAACGCTCTCTCCGTTAAATCGAATCTCGCCTTTTTTTGCACGATAAACGCCGATTAACAGTTGGATTAATGTCGACTTTCCACCGCCACTTGCTCCAACTAGTGCAACCTTTTTACCTGCTGGGATAGTGAGGTTTAGTTCATTTAAAACAGTGTTTTCTTG
>NZ_JAKJSW010000204.1:0-7382 GCF_050337375.1 Vibrio makurazakiensis
GTTCTATTTAGATGACGTATTAAGAAACGTCTCAATGGTCACGGGGCAAAAAGCCTTTGAAAAAGAGTTGGAATTACTGTTTAGCTTGCCAAGAAACCTGTCTGAAACTTTAAATGGGGACCCACTCCGACTTGGGCAAATTATCATCAATCTCGTTAACAACGCGGTGAAGTTTACCGAAACAGGGGAAATTTCCGTTTCAGTTAAGCAACTCCAAAAGCTAGATGGGAAAATTGAGCTTGAATTTTCAGTTGTAGATACTGGGATCGGAATGTCTAGTGAACATATGACCAATTTGTTCAAAGCGTTCACTCAAGCCGATGGCAGCACAACACGAAAATATGGCGGGACCGGTCTAGGGTTATCGATAAGTCGCCGCCTGGTGGAGTTAATGGGAGGAACCTTAAGGGTTGAAAGTGAGTTAGGTGTGGGGAGCCGCTTCACGTTTAATATTTGGCTTGATTCAAAAGATAATGAAGAGCCGCGCGGCCCATCGTTAGTTCCATCGTCACTCAATTCTCTGAAAGCTTTGGTCGTTGATGATAACGAGCATGCTTTGGAGATCATGAAAGATATGTTGGACATATTGCCTCAGGAAGTGGAACTGGCAAACAGTGGTCTGCAGGCGGTTGAAAAGTTAGAGCAAGCGGTAACGTTGGGCACCCCATTTAACCTGGTGTTTATGGATTGGAATATGCCTGAGATGGACGGGGTGGAAACCAGTTTGAAAATTCGTAATACTTTGCCAAAAGAAGCTCAGCCTAAAATTGTCATTGTCACAGCCTATGACAAAGAGGAACTTGCGGGATCTTATGATTCTGTTGATGTATCTGGGTATCTGTCTAAGCCTGTCGGGCAATCTTATTTATTTGATATGTTAGTGAAGCTGTTTTCWGCTGATCCTGAAGATGCCGTGAGTCGTCATTCGAAACAGCAAACGACAAACACTCATAAACTCTCAAACCTACATGTATTACTAACTGAAGATAACGAAATAAACCAACAGATTGCGACAGAGCTGATGGAAGCGGAAGGGATCACCGTGACTATAGCTAACAACGGACAGGAAGCGCTGGATCGATTGTCGGATTCACAAACTCAGGGGTTCCGGTTTGATATTATTTTTATGGATCTTCAAATGCCGATCATGGACGGGTATGAAGCATCCAGAAGAATTAGGCACAACCCTGCCTATAACGACATTCCATTAATCGCAATGACAGCCCATGCTATGGTCGAGGAGCGAGAACGCTGTATCAGCATTGGAATGAACGATCATGTGTCTAAGCCAATAGATCCTGATTTACTGTTCAGTACGATCCAAAAGTGGGGTAAGACCACGGAGGCTTCAGATTCTTTAGTCGATAGTGTCGCTAGAGACGAGAATAAAGTGGCAGTTATGGATGCCCCGGTAGCCAATGATGCACACCACAGTAGTACCCAAAGCTCACTTTTCTTCAGTGATATATCTTGTTTAGACAGTAAAAATGGGCTGTTAAGGGTAGCGGGTAATGAAGTGTTGTATCGCCGACTACTCTCACAATTTATCGATAGAGAATACAACGTCGTGGAACGTTGCAAAATAGCTTTAGAAAAGGAAGACGTTTCTTTGGCTGTATTGCATGCCCATACTTTGAAAGGAGCGGCTGCAAATCTTGGTGCAATTAGACTCTCCGATATAGCTGCGAGAATGGAAAGTGCCGTTAACCAACCTAATTCACTTGTTGACCTGCAGCCCTTGTTTGATGAAGCCCAGCAATACATTAATACCTTCTTTAAAGACCTTTCTGTTGTATTGGATAGGCCAACTCCAAATGACAATCAAAAATTAGATTTATCGCCAGAGTCAGTGGCTATTGTCCATAAGCTTTATACTCAGCTGTATGAACTTAATGCTGGCGCGATCGACTTCCTTGACGAACATTACCTTCATCTTAAGGCTATACTTACTACGGATGATTTTGAAGCTTGCTGTCGCTATATAAATGATTGTGATTTTGAGCAGGCAAGTATAGCGCTCAGGAAGGCCGTGAGTATCTACCCGTTCGATCTCGATAAAATCGGGGGAGAGCTGGGCGGGAGAGATGTTGATGGATAAACAGCAAGAGACGGTATTAGTCGTTGATGATATCGCTGAAAATCGAGTTTTGTTACACAGCTTATTAAAGCCACATTTTCAGGTACGTATTGCAACCTGTGGAGCTCAAGCCGTGGAAGCTGCACATCAATACCCCCCGGATATTATTCTGCTCGATATCATGATGCCGCAGATGGACGGCTACGAAGTATGTCGAAGATTAAAAAACGATCGGGTGACTGAGCCTATTCCTATTATTTTCCTTACTGCGAAATCTCAAATCGAGGATGAAGAGAAAGGGTTCGAGATGGGTGCTGTCGATTACTTATTAAAGCCTATTAGCCCCCCTATTTTACTCTCCAGAGTGAATACGCACTTACGTCTAAAACGTGCGATCAGTAATTTGTCCAAACATAACGATCTTCTTGAAGAGAAAGTGAAGATGCGGACGCATGAGCTTGAAAGCCTTCAGGGAGCAACGATAAGTGCGATGGCTTCGCTGGCGGAAACTCGAGACAACGAAACGGGCAATCACATTCGGCGAACACAACGCTATGTAAAAGTACTAGCGGAAGAGTTACTTAGATTGAACCTGTATAAAGATCAATTGCGACCAGAAAGCCTGATGGCCTTGTATAAGTCGGCACCTCTGCATGATATTGGTAAAGTGGGTATTCCCGATCAAGTTCTGTTGAAGCCCGGTAAGCTTACAGAAGAAGAGTTCGACATCATGAAAGCGCATGCTTTGTTGGGGCGAGAAGTCATTGAAACAGTAGAAGAGTCCATCGACTTTAGCAGTGATTTTTTAGTTTATGCAAAAGAAATTGCGTATTGCCATCATGAAAAATGGGATGGCAGTGGATACCCTCAAGGCCTTAAAGGTGAGAATATCCCCCTCAGTGCAAGACTAATGGCTATTGCTGATGTGTACGATGCTTTGATTTCCAAACGGGTTTATAAGCCGCCTTTCAGCCATGAGCAATCGGTTCAAATTATTACAGAAGGTCGCGATCAACATTTTGACCCAGTGTTAATTGATATATTTTTAACCATCGAAGATACATTCAAAGATATCGCTGATGCGTTTAGGGACGCTGACGTCGACGAAAAACCCGAAGCTTCGTAGTGGTGGGTTACTTTCCTAACCACCACTCTTTAATCATGATTCAAAGCCATAAGCCATAAGCCATAAGCCATAAGCCATAAGGTGAGTCCCTGCTTATGACCTTATCTCGCCCAGTTAGATTTTGTTCACTACCTTACGTAATTTGCATCAATACTGACGTAAATGTGCTGCAGTTTTCCGTCAGATTTCTCCACCCACAAGTCATTAGTGTATTGCTCAATTTTCCCGTTAACAGTCATTGAAAAAGTATGCTCGTCAAATGTGCCTAACTTCGCAAACTTGTCTGTCGTAATAAGAAACGGTTCCAGCTCTTTTATGTCGCTTACGTCTGAAATCACGTAGTAATGGTAAGTGTAGGGTTTGCTCGCGTCATTTGGATTATTGCGATAAGCGATAAGCTTAAACGGTTCCGTTAACGGTTGTTCGAAGGTTTTTTGATCGAGAGTTGCAGGGATTGGCACGAATAACCAAGCGGTAAAAAGCCCACTGAGTAATACRATAAAAAAGAAGAAATATTTTAGTGCCTTCATAGCAACCTACACAAAATGATAATGAGGTTGCTATGGTACAGGTTTGAAATTGTCATGGTAAGTGTTGCTATAAGTGGGAAGCGGAATGATTGCGTTAAATCAATTCTTAGAAACGTTCATCATTCTTAAATTTTTATTTTCCTAGAACCTAGTGACTATGTCCTTGAGATAAGTTAATCAGAACCACGCCTGCCGCAACCAATAACATGCCGATCCAAACAGTTGTGTCTAGGTGCTGTCTGTACACGAATGTAGAAATCAAGCTGACGGTGACAATCGCGAGTCCAGCCCACAATGAATGCACAATTCCGACAGGCAACTCTTTCATCGCTTGACCCAAAAATAGGAATGCAGCTAAGTGACCAGTGATAACTAAAATAGCAGGGATTGGCTTGTCTAGGCTGAATCCATCTGTTGCTTTCAATGCCACGTGAGATAACGCTTCAGCCATTACGCCCATAAGTAAAAAGAACCAGCTCATATTTTATATCCTATTATTTTTGATTATCAGTTATCAGTTATCAGTTAGTTTTGGGCAAAAAAAAGCCCGCACCTAAGAGGCGCGGGCAGCTCTTAAATGTCGTTATTACTGGTTTAAATAAGCAGCATGGAACTCTAGATGCTCATCAATGAAGCTAGAAATAAAGTAGTAGCTGTGGTCGTAACCTGGCTGCATGCGTACTTCTAAATCTGCGTTATGCACTTTTGCCGCTTCAATCAATTGCTCTGGTTTCAGTTGCTCAACTAAGAAATTATCTGCTTCACCTTGGTCGACTAGCATTGGTAGCGTCATTGGTGTTGTTTTCAGTAGTTCTGAAGAGTCATATTGTTTCCAAGACTCGATGTTGCTGCCCAAATATTGGCTGAATGCTTTTTGTCCCCAAGGGCATTGCATTGGGTTAGTAATTGGGCTGAAAGCAGAAACAGAGCGGTAGCTGTCTTGGTTTTTAATGCCAATTGAAAGTGCGCCGTGTCCGCCCATGCTATGACCTGAAATTGATTTTACAGGTGTCACAGGGAAGTAAGCTTCAATTAATGCTGGAAGCTCAGTGACGACGTAGTCATACATTTGGTAATGAGTATTCCAAGGTGGTTGCGTTGCATTCAAGTAGAAGCCTGCACCTTTGCCCATGTCGTAGCCTTCGTCATCCGCGACTTCATCACCTCTTGGGCTTGTGTCCGGAGCTACGATAGCGATACCTAACTCAGCGGCTGCTTTAAAAGCGCCTGCTTTTTGCATGAAATTTTCGTCAGTACAGGTTAAGCCTGATAGCCAGTAAAGAACGGGTACTGGTGTTTCTTTAGTTGCATTTGGCGGAAGAAAAATGGCAAAACGCATGTTGCAATCTAGCGTCGCAGAGTAATGGTTGTATTGTTTGTGCCAACCGCCAGCAACTTTGGCTTGGCTGATATTTTCAAGAGACATGGTTTCTCCAAAGTTTAATTATGCTCGCGTGGCGAGGTGGGTTCTCGATGTGAAGTTATCAAGAACTATTATATTCATGGTTTGGTGAACGGCCTTGAGCATACAGGCAGTGGAGCGCAAGGCCATTCAAAGGCTGTCCATCCTGAACAACCTGTTTTACGTTTACCTATTTACAAGTTACTTGTCTTACATGTAACTGGCTTACTTATCCATATGTAGAACAGTACGGATAGACTCGCCTTTGTGCATTAGGTCGAATGCTTCGTTAACGTCATCAAGACCCATAGTGTGAGTGATGAACTCTTGTAGTCCAAACTCACCCGCCATGTAACGGTTAACGATTTCTGGAAGCTCAGAGCGGCCTTTAACACCACCGAAAGCAGAACCACGCCATACACGACCCGTYACTAGTTGGAACGGACGAGTTGAGATTTCTTGGCCTGCACCGGCAACACCGATGATGACAGATTCGCCCCAACCTTTGTGGCAGCACTCAAGTGCTTGACGCATTACGTTTACGTTACCGATACAYTCGAAAGAGTAATCTACGCCGCCGTCGGTCATCTCAACGATAACRTCCTGGATTGGCTTATCGAATTTCATAGGGTTKATGCAGTCAGTTGCGCCAAGCTGTTTTGCTAGCTCAAACTTGCTTTCATTGATATCAACACCRATGATTTTGCTTGCACCCGCCATACGAGCACCGATGATTGCAGAAAGACCGATACCRCCTAGGCCGAATACAGCAACTGTGTCGCCTTTTTCAACTTTAGCCGTGTTAAGMACWGCGCCCATACCSGTTGTAACGCCACAACCTAGAAGACAAACTTCTTCAAGWGGTGCKTCTTTGCTTACTTTCGCTAGYGAGATTTCAGGAAGWACYGTGTACTCAGAGAAAGTCGAGCAACCCATGTAATGGAAGATTGGCTCACCGTTGATAGAGAAACGGCTWGTGCCRTCTGGCATTAGGCCTTTACCTTGAGTTTCACGAACYGCYTGGCATAGGTTAGTTTTACCAGACTTACAGAATTTACATTCGCCACACTCAGCTGTGTAAAGTGGGATAACGTGGTCGCCGACTTCAACGCTTGTTACGCCTTCGCCAATCATTTCAACRATACCGCCACCTTCGTGACCTAAGATAGAAGGGAAGATACCTTCTGGATCGTCACCTGATAGWGTGAATGCATCAGTGTGACAAACGCCAGTAGCRACGATACGAACAAGCACTTCGCCGGCTTTAGGCAGTTCAACGTCAACCGTTTCACGCTTAAGCGGCTCACCAGCAGCCCATGCGACCATAGCTTTAGATTGGATATGAGTTTGACCAGGTTTGATTTCAATCGTCATTATATTTTCCTATATAAGTCGTGGAAGCGGAGCTCATWGTCTATTTGGGAATGTAGTGTYCACGTAGAGTCGTGAAGTCATTCGCTTTAAGGTTAGTCGAGCTTGTTTGTTTCCGCTGTGTCGTTTTGTTGTGGCTAGTATAGGTGTTTGTTGAGTTTTGATAATCCCACTAAAATGAAAATGATTTTTACATATATGTAATAGTTGAAGGTTTAGCTCTCTGGAGAGGGCATTGCTATGTTTGGATCATGAGGGTTTATGAGGAAGAGAACTTGCGGCTTTTTCTGTTGTATCGGTAGCTTTTGTCATTGAGTTCGAATTATTCAAATGGCGATCGCCAAACAAGGCTTAAATGCTGGTTCGAGATAGGCACTTTTCGAGGTGGTTATTTGAGTAGCCGGCGGTAAAGCATCGGCTACTTCAAAGTAATTCAGGTAACTCTAGGGTTTTAGGATCATTACTAATGAATAATGTGGTTTACTTGCAATGCTGACTGACATGTTTTCCATCAACAGCATGATGACTCCGTGCCAGCCTTAGTGAGTCGACGCTTTATTCAAAAATCGCCATATCAGCGTCCAAGAGCGTTGATCTTAGCTGCTTCAACGGTTGGTACTCTGGGTCGGTATAAAAATCTTCAGCATGTTTTTTGGTGGGGAACTCGACCAAGATCAGGCGCCCTTCTGGCATTGAACCCTCTCTAACATCCACACTGTCAGTTACGGATAATGCTTTCCCTCCGTGTTTTTCTAATATTGCATGAGCTTTTACAAGGTAGTCACGTTGATGAGCTTCGTGATCATGGATACGAACAAAAGTTAGCATGTAGGCTGGCATAATAAATTCCTCTAGTTAATGTAATCTCTGTTTAAT
>NZ_JAKJSW010000205.1:0-7320 GCF_050337375.1 Vibrio makurazakiensis
TGGATAAGTAACGGAAAACAGCAAGCCTTAATAACCATATAATGACAGCGGACACAAAAAACAAGGGCGACTCAATATAAAAGTCGCCCTTATTCAAATATTTATCCATTTCCTAGTGCATGTTGCTTGGAAATAGGTCAATGGTTAGAGTTTAAATCGGTGAACTAAGTCCCCTTGTTGGCTAGCCAAAGCGGTAAGGTTTTCGCTTGCTTCTGCTATTGACGACATAGCTTGGTAGCTTGCGTCGGCAATCAAATTTATATCTTCAATATTACGTGCAATGTCGCCAGACGKTTCACTTTGTTCCGCGGCAGCTTGGGAAATATGTGTACTCATATGACTGATTTCTAGAATAAGAGCTTGGATTTCTTCCATCGCACTGTTGGCATTTGAAGCTTGTTGAACAGACATATCCATATCGCTCATACAGCTCTCAATAACGTTACCAGCTACTTTAGAACTTGATTGTAAGTTACTAATCATAGTTTCAATTTCAGAGGTAGATGTTGTGGTTCTTTGTGCCAGAACTCTTACCTCATCAGCAACTACGGCAAACCCTCGGCCTTGCTCTCCAGCTCGTGCAGCTTCAATAGCGGCATTAAGTGCCAGCAAGTTGGTTTGTTCCGCAATGTTACGAATTACATCAAGGATAGACCCAATTTGGCTACTCATTTTCTGAAGTTCACCGACAGCTTCAACCGACTCGTTTAAGCGAGACTCAAGCTGGTTAATTGTGCTGATGTTAGTGTTCATTATCTGGCGACCCGATTCTGAAGCAGTTTCCACCTGCTGAACCATCTGTAATGAGCTCTGAGCACTTTGAGAAACTTCTTGTACCGAGTGTGACATCTGAGTCATCGCGGTCGCGACGTTAGCCGTTTGTTCGCGTTGTGAGCTCAATTGAGATTGAGTCTTGCTCGATGTTGATTGGTTGGTCGTGGCTGTATCAGTCAATTCATCAGCGGCATCATTCAATTTCACCAGAATGTCATGCAAACTGCCGGCAAGAGTGTTGATATGCCCACTAACACGACTGAATTCATTGTTGTAACGAATGTCGATGCGTTGGGTCATGTCACCTTCGGTGAGTGATTCCAGAGTCTTAAGGATACGGGTTAAAGGTTCTCTAACACTATGAGCAATGTGGTAACCAATCGCAGCGGCAAATAGAGCCATAACAACGCCAATACCGATAGCATTCACTAAGCCTTGGTCATACACCTCGCTAGCTTCAACTAACGAAGCGTTAAGCTGCTCACCCGCAGTAGTATTAAAGGTGTCTAAAACGGCCATCGTGTTATCAACTTCAACCGCTAGGTTTGCAATATTGATGTAGAGAGCATTTTTGGCTTGTAGGTAGTTGTTGTGTTTGTCGAGTACACCGCCTTTTTTACCCACGTCGATACTGAATTTTTGTACAGAATCGTCGAAAACTTTCTTTAGTGGCGGCATCTGAGTTGCTAACCCACGATATGCGTAGTTTAAATGCGTGACAGCTTTTTTGTTTTTATTGACGGCTTGCTGAACAAATTCGATATCAGAACTGGCAAGTGCATCAGATGTGATCATCTCGGCATCTTTCAATTTGATGAAGTAGCTTTTTGCCATCACCTTAACTGAAATACTAGATTGGTCATCAACATATTCTTTCATGCCAATACTGAGTTCAGAATGTAAACGTTGGAAATCACGCGCTGCTTTTTGAACTTGAGCCTGAGCTGCAAACATTGCTTCATAGTTGTTCATTGCATCAGCAGCTTCGGAAAAGTAGCGTTGCTCCATATCCTTAAGTTGAGCAATGCGCTCTACCAAATTAGCATGGCTTAAACTGGCGGTTTCCAATTCTGCTAGAACTTGAGAGAACCTCTCTTTAGCAGAATTAAACTCACTTCTCATAGCWGACATGCGTTCGCTACTTTGAGTGGTAAGGAAATCTTTGAAAGATTTATCCGCAGATAATAGTTGAACACTAGTCTGATTAGAAAGAGAGACTAAAGGTAGTGACGTGTTAGAGACGCTTTCAAAATTATCATGTATCTGATTCATACTATTCRTCATGATGGTTATCGTGATGGCAAACATGATTATGATCAGTGTAAAACCGGCGTACATACGCTTGATCACTGAACCCTTCATAGCACTCTCCCTGTAAAGATATACATTGCTTCAGTTAGAAATTAACAAAATTATCAGGATTGTATTGAGTTTGAGACGCGCATTTTATGACGCACTCTGCAAAAATAGCTTACTTATAAAATCAAAGAGTCGGTTTATATTAAATGAACAGTGTTTTTTATTGAGGTTTTTAGTTGCATAGCGCATACTCGCTAATACAAAAAACTAACGAATCAGTGGTATATCCCATGGCTGAAGAAACAATTTTCACTAAGATCATTAATAAAGAAATCCCAACAGACTTACTCTATCAAGACGAGCTTGTGACAGCATTTCGTGATATTAACCCTCGTGCTCCAAGCCACATCCTGATCATCCCAAACAAACTGATTCCAACAACAAACGACGTTGAAGCTGAAGATGAAGCAATGATGGGACGTATGTTTACCGTTGCGAAGAAGCTTGCAAAAGAAGAAGGTATTGCTGAAGACGGCTACCGTTTGATCGTGAACTGCAACTCTCACGGTGGACAAGAGGTTTATCACATCCACATGCACTTAGTTGGCGGTCGCCCACTAGGCCCATTATTGATGAGCTAATTTGAATTTTATGCAAACTTTTGTGTCAGAGAGAATATTAAATTTCGCCAGAAGTTTAAGCTCAGATGGTTTTAGGGCTCATGCACTTAAAATTAAGCATTTATTGGGCAATGATGAGACATAAAGCGAGGCAAGAGTTTGTGAATATTTTTAAGCGTGGAGGAAGTCTGTGAAGCGACAAGTACGATTAGCTTCCATTGCGATATTATCAGCGTTAGTGACTGGATGTGCCAGCAYTTCGGCTGGTAGCCTATTTAGCCATTACAGTGCTCAAAACAAAGCTATCTACCAGTCTGTAAAGATGGGGCAGTATAGCGAAGCGCGAGAAGCATTACCTGAATATGCTGCAGGCGGTATTCTTGATAGCTTTGAAAAAGGGCGTATTAACTTTTTGGATCAAATGTACCCTGAAAGTAAATCAGCTTTTGAAGTTGCCGATACAGAGGTACGGGCTCAACAAGACAAAGCGGTTATTTCTGTAGGGGATTCTGTTTCAAGCGTGGGTGCTTTAGCTGTTAATGACAACATTACAGAGTACACGCCTTCTGACTATGAATTGGGTTTTTTACACCTTTACTTGGGGTTGAACTACTTAAAGAAAAATGACTTAGAAGGGGCTGTCATTGAGATGCGCCGCGCGAATCAGGTTCAAGAACGTGCCAAGCAGGCTCGTGAACGAGAGCTGCGTTCTGCTGAAAAAGACATTCAGTCGCAAGGCTTATCGGCGAACTTGGGTAGCGTGCTATCAAATTACCCAGATGCCGGTCAAAAGTTACAAGCCGTTCAAAATGCTTATTTAATGTATTTATCTGGTTTACTTTACGAAGCCTCTAAAGATCCCAATAGTGCTTATGTTGATTATCGCCGTGCACTTGCTGTTATGCCGGAGAATAAGCAGATAGTTGAACGAACTATGCTCACCGCAAAACGCTTGGGTATGCGACAAGATTTAGAGAAGCTAGAAAAGCGCTACGGAGCTTTACAGGATAAACCGTCAGAGCTTGGGCAAGTTATCGTATTGCAAGAGCAAGGCGTTGTAGAAGCCATGAGTAGTTGGCGTTTAGATTTACCGATTTATGACAGTCGAGACAACGGTGCGATCTATTCTCTAGCTTTACCGTATTATAAAAATGATGGTAACGAACGCTTTTCTTCATTAAAGCTTGATGGCAATAATCTTCCACAAGACTTGTTAACTGATGTCAATGTCATGGCGTATAACGATCTATCAGAGCGTATGCCGAGTATTGTGATCCGTCAGGCACTTCGAGTTGTGGCAAAAGACAGAATTAGAAAGGAAACAACTAAGGGCGATGATGTCGGTAACCTACTATTTAATGTATGGAATACGTTGACTGAACAGCCTGATACTCGTAGTTGGCAATCTTTACCTAGTGGGATCTATAGTAGCAGTCAGTCTTTATCGGCGGGCAAGCACGTATTAGATCTAGGTGAAAGTCGCTATGAATTTGAAATTAGAGAAGATCAAACCACCTTGGTTTGGGTGTCTCGTCAGGGAAATAATTCAACAGTCTGGCATAAGCAGCTAGGGAGATTGTAATGAAAAAGTGGTTTATTGGTTTATTTGCAGTGTTGGTTCTTGCCGGCTGCGCGGAAAACACGGCAGGTGTCAGAGTCGACAGCTTAACGCAGAATGTGTTTTTTGGAGATAGAGTTCTTGGTAGCCGTTTGTTGATTGATGATATATCAACAGTACAGGTTGATGGGCACACTCGCGGTGTTGTTCGTTTAACCAGTGACTTCAAAGGTAACCAAAATATCCTTTACCGTTTTTACTGGTATGACGATGCTGGATTAGAAGTTAACACTAAACAAGGCCCTTGGCGCCAAGCTGTTGTGTACGGTTTTGAAACGCTGTCTATTTCCGAAGTTTCGGTTAACCCAAACGGTACACAGTTTAGAGTACAAATTCGTGAAGAATAACACTCGTAATGTCGGCTTGTTTTAAGCTGGGTTATCTCCAAGCTGAAAGTCGATAAATGATAACGCTGACTTAGTGTACGAAGGTGTAGACGAGTCCAAATTTTAGTTAGTCTCGCGGCATTGTCACATTAGGACATTCCGGWTGAGAAATGAGGAAGAAACATGAAAAAGAGTGTAATTGCATTATTAGGCCTTGCCGTGATCTTAGGTGGTTGTTCTAACAAGGTAAGCTATGGCGACGCGCAGGCTGTTGAAACAACAACGATCGATTTTGGCTCTACTGATCTTCAGCGTATTGCTGGTGAAATGGTTGATAGCATGATGACGTCAGGTTCTGTTGCATACATTACCCGTGAGCAGCGTCCAATCGTGTTTGTTGAGCGTATCAAAAACAAAACCAGCGAGCACATTGATACAGAATCTATCACTGATTCAATCAGCACTAAAATGCTTAACTCTGGTAAGTTCCGTTTCGTTGATATGGACCGCGTAGAGTCGGTTCGTGAGCAATTAAATTTCCAAAATAACGATGAGTTAGTGAACCAAAGTTCAGCAATTCAATTCGGTAAAATGGTCGGTGCTCAATACATGTTATACGGCAACCTATCAAGTATTGTGAAAAATGACGGTAGTGACCAAGACGTATATTACAAAATGACAATGCGCTTAATGGATTTAGAAACCGGTCTAATCGAGTGGGCTGACGAAACTGAAATTCGTAAGCAGAAATCAAAAAGCTTACTGGGTTTATAGTTTTCTGGACTATCGTTCATTTGGCCTAGAGCTTGCTAGGGTTTAAAACCCAAGCATGAACGAATTAGCCAGTTCGCTAAAGCGTCATTAATAAAGGAGTCATCACATGGCAATATTTGCCTGGTCAGAAGCCAAATTGCTCGACAGCAGTTTAAGTTCGCTGGATGACTTCTTCATCATTCCACCCGTTAGCGCACAAACGCTAACAGGTGGTTTGACTAACCGCTGTTGGAAGTTGGTTTCTGCCCAAGGGGAAGTTTTCGTTTGGCGTCCGACGACGTCTATTACTGAAGCTTTTTCTATTACTCGCCATCAAGAGTTTCAAATCCTTTCTGCTATTGAGCCTCTCCAATTAGGGCCTAAGCCTATCGTGATTAACGAGAAAGGCTTGCTTGTCGAATGGATCGATGGCGAGAGCTTATATGAAGGTCTTGAACTCGATAGTTTGTTAAGAACCGCTATTTCTGTTCATCATGTTAATACTCAACGCTTGCCTTTAACTCCATTTAGCTTCACAGCTCGGGTTGATCACTATTGGTTTCAATTGGATGAGCAGCATAAAAGTGAAGAATACTCGGCTATTTATCAAGAATGGCGTAGTGCTCCTAACGTCAAAGATGTGGGCTTAGCGCTCTGTCATTTTGATTTAGGTGGGTACAACCTGGTTAAAAATGAGCAAGGAATCAAAATCATTGATTGGGAATATGCCTCACTGGCTGATCCTAGGCTTGATCTGACCTTGTCTATTGTTGCTTCAGAGCACCCCGTTTTACAATCTGTCTATCGCTACTGTCAGCTAAGAGGAGTGTCAGATGTAGATACTTGGGTTGATGGTGTTCAAGCTTGGTTACCTAGAAGTAAAATGATGGCAATGCTTTGGTACTTGTTAGCTCATCAATTATGGGGTGATGAGTATTTCTTGAAAGAAGCACAAACACTTCAATCTACATTTTGTAGCTAGGATCACTGTTTAGATAGTTAGTTATACAAATTACTTGGTGAGTCCTTTTAAACCTTAGTTTTCGTGGTAGATTTAGCTGATACGTACCAGCATTCAAGAGGGGAGGTACAATGATTATCTATTTACACGGCTTTGACTCAACAAGCCCTGGTAACCACGAGAAAGTTCTTCAGCTTCAATTTATCGATGATGACATTCGTTTCATCAACTACAGCACCCAACATCCTAAACATGATATGCAGCACCTACTTAAAGAAGTTCATAAGGTGATTGAGCAATCAAATGACTCAAATCCTATTATTTGTGGTGTTGGGCTTGGCGCATTCTGGGCTGAAAGAATCGGCTTTTTGTGTGGTATTAAGCAAGTGATGTTTAATCCTAACTTACATCCAGAGAAAACGATGCAAGGCCGAATTGACCGTCCCGAAGAGTACGAAGATATCGCCACTAAGTGTGTTGAACAATTCCGTATTAAGAATAAAGACCGCTGTCTTGTTATTCTATCTCGTAACGACGAAATTCATGACAATAGTAAAACGGCTCAAGCGCTAGAAGACTCATATAAAGTTATTTGGGACGAGAAAGAGAGCCATAAGTTCAAGAAGATTTCTCAGCACCTACAAATGATGAAAGCATTTAAAGACGCGTAATATTGGTTATCGGTTAGATATAACGGTATGACTGCTATGAAGCTTAGATAACTTTCACACTATCGAATATTCAGGGAATAGGCCTAAGGTCTGTTCCCTGAATTGTTTCTAGCATCTTCATAGTAACTGATTAGTTTTACAACGAAACCTCAGGAGTAATAAGGATTTTTGTTGCGGACAATTATTTGCTCTATATAATGTTCTACAACAAAATATTTTGACAAATATCAAATAAAATTGAGAGCGAGTAATAAAACTTGCCCATATTTTGTGCGTCACATCTCAAGATGCATAGCTT